>NZ_JTLB01000030.1:0-43685 GCF_000798975.1 Exiguobacterium sp. ZOR0005
ATGCCGAACACGGAAGTTAAGCGCTTCAGCGCCGAAAGTAGTTGGGGGTCTCCCCCTGTGAGGATAGGACGTTGCCAGGCCAACGCAGAGACGATCAAGCAGATGCTTGGTCGTCTCTTTTTTGTATATCAATCGTTTAAAGGAAGGAGTATTTTTTATATGACACGTCAACCTAAAAAAAACCCTTTCACTTTCATGGAAGTGTTAGAGCAACACGTACGTGAAGGTCGAGTGTCGTTTCATGTGCCGGGTCACCATAATGGAACAGTCAGGCATTCAAGCCTCCCTACCCCGTTTGCTAAAATAATGCCTTATGATTTAACCGAGTTAGAGCATCTGGACGATTTGCATCAAGCCGAAGGAATTATCCATCAGGCCGAGGACGCGCTAGGAGCCTTATATGAAAGTAAGAGCAAATGGTTAGTCAACGGATCGACTGCCGGGAACTGGAGCATGCTAGCAACGACCGTGAAGCGCGGTGAGCGTGTATACGTTCAGCGTAACTCCCATAAATCTGTTTGGAATGCGATTGAGTGGTTAGGATTAGAGGCTGTGCTACTCACTCCTGAAATAGAGCGCGGGAGTGGGCTTCCGACAGTCGTCAGCCTCGCGACTGTCCAAGAAGCGGTTTCCCGCTACCCGGATGGAAAGGCTCTCTTGCTCACTTCTCCCACTTATTATGGAGATATGGCGGACGTTCGAGCCATCAGTCAGTTTCTTAACACATTTTCTATTCCATTACTTGTCGATGAAGCGCACGGTGCTCACCTTATTTATTCTGACCTTCCAAAACGATCTGCTATTTTTGAAGGAGCAAGTATGGTGGTCCAGTCCGCACATAAAACCCTTCCTGCGTTTACAATGGGGGCGTGGCTTCATTATAAAGAGAATATTGATGAAAAACGTTTATTTCACGCGTTATCCTCGTTTCAAACTTCTAGTCCTTCTTACTTGATCATGGGCTCTTTAGACCATGCGAGAATGTATTTGGAAAGTTTGACAGAACGCGACTGGTCTCATATTCAAACAAGTCATTTTGCATTTGTCATGGAACTGAGACGAGCCGGTTTCTCTGTCAAAGTCGGTGATGATTTCACTAAAGTGACGATACTGACCTATCCTAAAAACGGAATTGCCTTCAGTCGGCATCTCTCTTCTATAGGGATTGATATCGAACTTGCGGCGGAAGATCATGTGTTACTCTGCCTTCCATTACGGGAAGTAAAAATGGAAGAGATCGAGCATTGGGTTAAATTGATTAAAAACGCTTCGCAACACGTACCGCTTATTGAAGATGATGAAACAATCTATCCCTTTCCCGTGACGGAACGTGTATCACAGTTGCACACGCTATCCGATGAAATGAAGACAACTAGACTGTCGTTTGAACAGGCAGTTGGTAACATTGCTGCCGAGACAGTAATTCCGTATCCGCCGGGAATCCCGTGGATTCTAAAAGGCGAAGTGATTACGGATGAGAAAGTTCGGGTGTTAATCGAATGGATTTCACTCGGTCGGAAGCTTCAAGCGAGCAGACATGTTATGATGAAACAAATTGATGTTATCGTAGAGGAGTTTTAAGTGTGAAAGGTATGTTCATTACGGTTGAAGGACCAGATGGTTCTGGAAAGACGACTCAACTAAAGTTGTTAGTCCAGGCCTTGACCGATAAAGGGTACGAGGTTGTCACAACACGTGAGCCAGGGGGAACAAAAGTTGGAAACAGCATCCGTGAAGTGCTATTGTCACCCGAACATGATGAGATGACGGCTCGTGTTGAAATGATGTTGTATGCGGCATCTCGAGCTCAAAACGTAGAACAAATCATTCGTCCGGCTTTGTCGCGCGGCGCTGTTGTAGTCTGTGATCGCTTTGTGGACGCCTCAATTGCTTATCAAGGATTTGGGTTAGGCTATGATTTAGAGCAAATCTTAGCACTGAATGAGTGGGCGACAGGCGGGTTGAAACCGGATTTGACGTTTCTCTTTGACTTATCGCCGAGCCAAGCAAGCAGTCGAATGAAAGACCGAGGTCAATTGGACCGGATCGAAAGTCGGGACGAAGCGTTTCATCAACGTGTATACGACGGATTCCAAAGTTTGCTTGCCGAGCATCCGGACCGGATGGTTCGAATTAATGCGAATGAGACAATCGAGTGTATTCAGGATGAGGTATTTGATATTACGTTAGAGCGATTAAGAGAAAGAGGAGTGAATGCATGATGAAGATGGTTATTGCGATCGTACATGATAAAGATAGTGCACGTTTATCGGATGCATTAATTGAAGAAGACTTTCGAGCAACAAAGCTTGCGACAACGGGAGGGTTTCTAAAAGAGGGAAACACGACTTTCATGATTGGGGTTCCAAAAGAACGCCTTGATGATTTGCTATCTCTCATTAAGTCGAACTGTTCGAGCCGAGATCAAATGATCACCCCGATTTCACCGATGGGCGGACACGCCGACTCTTATATTCCTTATCCGGTTGAGGTGCAAGTGGGTGGGGCGACGGTATTTGTCTTGCCGATTGAAGGGTTTCATCAGTTTTAATGGGAGTGAGTCAGATGCGCTTTCAACAATTAGCTCAGTCTCAGACTGTAGTGGCAAAAGTCATCGAAAATTCGATTCTGTCTGAGAAAGTCGGACATGCCTACATTTTCTCAGGAGATTACGAACCGTATTTAATTGAGACGGCTCAGTTATTTGCCAAATCACTATTTTGTGAGTCGCCAGAAGGCGTTGAACCTTGTGGCGTGTGCAGAAACTGTCGACGAATGGATTCGGGAAACATTGTCGACTATATTGAGATGGAGCCGGATGGAGCCAGTATCAAAAAAGAACAAATTCAACAACTGCTAAGTGACTTGTCATTGCGAGGGGCCGAAGGGGACCGCCAAGTATATGTCATCCATCAAGCTCATAAAATGACGACACAAGCAGCGAACAGCCTCCTTAAATTCTTTGAGGAACCGGGTGTCGGAAAGCTCGCCATCTTAGTGACGACCCAACCACAACTTTTATTGCCCACGATTCGTTCGCGGGCACAGCATCTTGTGTTTCGACCAATCGATCGCAACGAACTCGCAGAAACGTTAGCGGAAGACGTTTCATGTACGAGTGATCTGGCCCGGCTTGCTCTCACGGTATATCCTAAATGGGAGGACGCCCGTGAAGTGCTTCATAACGACTGGTTTGTGCAGGCGTATGGGCTAGTGGTACAATTAGTTGAAGTATTGACAAAACGTCCGCAAGAATTGCTCTTGTTTGCCCAAGAGAAATGGCTTGGCCATTTCAAAGGGCGCAATGAATTGCGGGTCGGTCTCGAACTATTTGAAAGTTGGTTAGAAGAGTCACTGCGTTTCAAAGTACGAACGGAATATGTACCGCAATTGTTCACAAGAGAACAGGCTTTGTATCAGGCTTTTGTGAATGATCGATCGGTAAACAAAATCGTTCATGCCATTGAACACGTGCACGAGGCAATTCGACGACTCGAGGCAAACGTCAATCCTCAACTAACGTTCGAACGGTTAACGTTCGATTTACAGAAAGGATAAGAGAGCGTGCTTGAAGTAGTTGGAGTCCGTTTTAAAGAAGCGGGAAAAATCTATTACTTTTCACCAGGCGAAGCAACGCTTGAACGTGGGGACCATGTCATCGTTGAAACGGTGCGTGGTATTGAATACGGAGAAATCGTCCAAGTTGGAAAACAGCTTGGAGAGGATGAAGTCGTTTTGCCATTAAAAACGATTCTTCGTGTCGCTGATCATAAAGATGCTGAAATCGTTCAAGAGAATCGATTGGCAGCTTTTGACGCTCACGCCGTCTGTGAGGAAAAAATTCGTGAGCATCGACTTGAGATGAAACTTGTCGATGTTGAATATACATTTGATCGTAATAAAGTCATCTTTTATTTCACAGCAGAAGGACGTGTTGACTTCCGGGAGCTTGTAAAAGATTTGGCGAGCGTGTTCCGAACACGAATTGAACTACGTCAAATCGGGGTACGGGATGAAGCGAAACTGTTAAGCGGGATTGGGCCGTGTGGTCGGGTGCTGTGCTGTTCATCATTCTTAGGAGAATTTGAACCGGTATCCATCAAGATGGCGAAAGACCAAAACCTTTCTTTGAACCCAAACAAAATTTCAGGCGTCTGTGGTCGTTTAATGTGTTGTTTGAAATATGAAAACGATACGTACGAAGAGTTGAAGCGTGACTTACCGGACGTCGGGAAACGAATTAAAATTCCGGAAGGTGACGGACGTGTCATCGGTCTCAACATCTTAGATCAAATGGTGCAAGTTGAATTGAGTGACCGGACCCGAGTAGTGACGTATACGATTGACGAACTCGTTGAGGTCGGTGCGATCAAACGAAAACCGTCGAAACAGTGATGGGGTGCTGAGCAGTGGAAAGAATGGATAAAAAGGAAGTTATGATGCGGGTCGATGCAATCGAGCAACAAATGCAGTTGTTAACTGAACATCTAGGCGTGTTAAAAGAACAATTGGCCTACTTGCTCGAAGAAAATCAGCATATGTATCTCGAAAACCATCACTTGCGTGAGAAGGTAGAACAACTAGCGGAAGTGGAAACGATTGATGGGGACGCTCAAATTGCGCTATCAGGCAAAGGTCAAAACAACTTGGCGGCGCTATATCAAGAAGGCTTCCACATCTGTAATTTACACTACGGGCAAGTGAGAAAAGACGGAGATTGTCTTTTTTGCATGTCCATGTTGAACAAACATTAATACATTGGGGCGATAGACGGAAAGTCCGTCCGTCGCCTTTGTCGTTATTGTAGGAGGGAACGAAGCGTGACAGTAAAACAAGGGGAGCGCCTTGACGATTTGCTCGGACGCCCCGGAAAAATCATTCAAAGCGATGACGTCTTTTCATTCTCGCTAGATGCGGTCTTACTCGCCGAGTTCGTGTGGGTGCCGATTCAAAAAGGGAACTTGGTCGATTTGTGTGCCGGAACGGGAGCAATCCCTTTATTTTTATCGTATCGGACGAAAGGGAGCGTCACCGGTGTTGAGATTCAGCCGAAACTTGTCGACATGGCAAATCGGAGCATCGCGGTCAATAAGCTGGAGGAACGGTTACGCGTTGTGGAAGGAGACGTCAAAGAAGCGGCAACGGTCCTTGGACATGCCCGTTATGACGTCGTGACATGTAACCCGCCCTATTTCTTAGCGAATGAAACGTCACTTCGTAATCAAAAAGAGCATCATACGATTGCCCGTCATGAGGTGTTGTGCACGCTCGAGGATTGTATCCGATCGGCCAGTCAATTAGTAAAGCCTGGCGGGAAAGTGGCGTTCGTTCACCGTCCTGAACGATTGCTTGATATATTGACGCTAATGCGAGCGTACCGGATTGAGCCGAAACGGATGCAGCTTGTCTATCCAAAGGCGGGACGAGACGCCAACACATTATTGATAGAGGGGTCGAAAGATGGAAAAGCAGGACTCACAATTTTACCTCCGTTCATCGTTTATGAAGAAGATGATACGTACACGAAGGCGATGCGAGACATCCTCGATGCGTAAATATTACGCCTATATTGTCGAGTGCAACGACGAAACGTACTACACAGGCTATACGACCGACGTCGATAAGCGGCTCCAGGTGCACAATGCCGGGAAAGGCGCAAAGTATACGAGAGCCCGTCTCCCGGTCATGCTTCGGTATGTGAAGTCGTTTGATACGAAGCGAGAAGCGATGCAATACGAGTGGTCGATCAAACAGTTGACCCGTACGCAAAAACAAAAGCTGATGGAGGGGACGAGTAATGAACTCACAAAAAAGTTATCAGATTGATGGACCGACACTATACGTCGTGCCGACTCCCATTGGCAATCTAGAGGATATGACGTATCGAGCTGTCCGTACGTTGCGCGAAGTCGATTTGATCGCAGCCGAAGACACGCGTCAGACGATGAAATTATGCCGTCACTTTGACATCGATACAAAACTCGTCAGTTACCATGAACACAACAAGCAAGTGAGCGGTCCGCGACTGATCGAAGACATCCAACTTGGCAAATCGGTCGCTGTCGTTTCAGATGCCGGCATGCCCGGTATTTCTGATCCTGGCAGTGATCTCGTCCGTCTCGCCATCGAAGCAGACATTCCGGTCGTCGTCTTGCCAGGGGCCAATGCGGCGCTTACGGCATTAGTCGCGTCAGGTCTTGCGACGGAACGCTTCCTTTACTACGGGTTTTTACCCCGCAAAAAGAAAGAACGGGCGGATGTGTTGATGTCTCTGCAATATGAGCCGGGTACGCTCGTATTTTACGAGGCGCCGCATCGTTTAAAAGAGATGCTCACCGGCGTCAAAGCGGTATTCGGTGATCGAGCCGTCGTGCTTGGTCGCGAGTTGACGAAGACGTACGAGGAGTTTTTACGCGGCACGGTCGAAGAGGCGCTGGCCTGGTGCGAAGGAGAAGTGCGCGGCGAGTTCGTTGTTCTCGTGAGCGGTTCGACTGAGACCGCCCCGACGAACGACTGGTGGGACACGCTATCACCGCTTGAGCACGTGGACCGGTATATCGAAGACGGGCTCAAGCCGAACGCCGCCATTAAACAAGTGGCGAAAGAGCGCGGGTTACCACGCCATGAAGTATATGATGCCTATCATGAGGTCGACAAAAAAGAGTAAGCAAGGAATTCCTTGCTTACTCTTCGCTGTAGTAGTTCTCGAGCATGTTTTTCAACTCGACGAGTACGCGTTGTGCGCCTTCTGGTGAGAGAATCAATTTGCCGTCCGCCAACTTGAAGTTATCGTCTGAAACTTCGCCAGTGACTTGGCAAGTCATGTTCGGTTTATATTTTTTCAAAACGATTTGCTCGTTGTCGACGTAAATTTCGAGCGCGTCTTTTTCAGCAATTCCGAGTGTCCGGCGTAATTCAATTGGAATAACGACCCGACCGAGCTCGTCTACTTTCCGTACGATACCTGTTGATTTCATTTTGTGTTTCCTCCTCCAATGATGTCGAAATCTCTTGGTGACATGAATCGTCAAAATTCGACAATGTTGCTACAGCAAAAAGCATACTAAACTTTCCAATTGCAGTCAACTGCTTACTATTGGAAATGTCCATTTTCGAAAAAAGACGATAAAGGAACGATATACACCTAATTTTCCCCGAATGATAGAGCCTCAAACAAAGAAAGGATTTTTTTGGAACATTTTTTTGAAGGCTACACAAATTAATTCCAAACAATTGGTTTGGAAATTCTTTTGTCGAACCGTGTATAATGGAAATTGCAAATGTCGAAAGGATGGAGAACAATTATGGCGAAGCCTACTTTTTATATCACCACTCCGATTTACTATCCGAGTGCGAAACTACACATCGGTCACGCATATACAACAGTGGCCGGCGATGCGATTGCCCGCTACAAACGCTTAAAAGGGTTTGATGTCCGTTACTTGACGGGGACGGATGAGCACGGTCAAAAAATTCAAGAAAAAGCGAAAGAAGCGGGTGTCACACCGCAAGCGTTCGTCGATGAAGTCGTCAAAGACATCAAAGTGCTATGGGATCGTCTTGAAATCTCATACGATGATTATATTCGGACGACCGAAGATCGCCATAAAGCTGTCGTCGAGCACGTTTTCGAGACGCTTCTTAAAAACGGGGACATTTACCTCGGAGAATATGAAGGTTGGTATTCGGTACCGGATGAGACATATTATACCGAGTCGCAACTTGTCGACGGAAAGAGCCCTGACAGCGGCCACCCGGTCGAGCTCGTACGGGAAGAATGCTACTTCTTCCGCCTCAGCAAGTATGCGGACCGCCTCATCGAATATTTCGAGTCGCATCCAGAATTCATCTTGCCGGAGTCACGGAAAACAGAGATGATCAACAACTTCTTGAAGCCGGGACTTCAAGATTTGGCTGTGTCGCGGACGACGTTCGATTGGGGCGTCCAAGTCCCGTCAAATCCGAAACACGTCGTCTACGTGTGGGTCGATGCGCTCACGAACTACATTTCATCACTCGGCTACGGAGCGGAGAACGACGAACTGTTCAATCGTTACTGGCCGGCTGACGTTCATTTGGTCGGAAAAGAGATTGTACGATTCCATACGATCATTTGGCCAGCCTTGCTCATGGCACTCGACCTTCCGTTGCCAAAACAAGTGTTTGCGCACGGTTGGTTGCTTATGAAAGACGGCAAAATGTCGAAATCAAAAGGTAACGTCGTCGATCCGATCCCGCTCATCGATCGCTACGGGCTCGACTCGGTCCGCTACTACTTGCTACGGGAAGTGCCATTTGGAGCAGACGGCACGTTCACACCGGAAGCGTTCGTCGACCGGTTGAACTTCGACCTCGCGAACGACCTTGGCAACTTGCTTAACCGTACGGTCGCCATGATCAAGAAATACTTCGACGGCAACGTCCCCGCCTACGCGGGCAACGTGACGGCATTCGACGCCGATTTGCTTCGCGTCGTCGAAGAAACGACATTGAAAACAGAAGCGGCGATGGAGCACATGGAGTTTTCAGTCGCGCTCACAAACATCTGGCAGCTCGTCAGCCGAGCGAACAAGTACATTGACGAGACGCAGCCGTGGGTGCTCGCGAAAGATGAAGCGAAACGAGACGAGCTCGCGTCGGTCATGACTCACCTTGCAGGTGTTCTTCGCCACGTCGCCGTCATGATTCAACCGTTCATGACGCGGGCTCCGAAAGAGATGTTCCGTCAACTCGGCCTTGAAGGACAAGACATGTCGTGGGAAGCGCTCGATACGTTCGCGGCCTTCGACGGAGCGGTCGTCACGGACGGGACGCCGATCTTCCCGCGTCGGGATGTGAAAGAGGAAGTCGACGCGATTCAAGAGATGATGCGTCAAGCGTCGAAAGCGCGTGTGGAAGAAGAAGCGGCAGAAGAAACTCCGGACGAAGACGTCCGTCCTGAAATCACAATCGACGTCTTTGACCAAGTCGAGTTCCGGGTCGGGCAAATCGTCGAAGCCGATAAGATTAAAAAAGCGAAAAAACTGTTAAAACTTCAAGTCGATCTCGGTAGCGAGACGCGCCAAATCGTATCGGGCATCGCCGAATGGTATGCACCGGAAGAGTTGGTCGGCAAAAAAGTCATCGTCGTCGCCAACTTGAAGCCAGTCAAACTTCGCGGCGAGTTGTCTCAAGGAATGATTTTGGCAGCCGATAAAGATGGTAAGTTAGAACTTGCAACCGTATCTGAGAATATGCCGAACGGGGCTATCGTCAAATAATTTTGGGGGGAGACTTCGGTCTCCCTCTCTTCGTTTAAACAAGGAGGACGCACCATGCTAATTGATACGCATACCCATATTAATGCTGAACAGTTTAAAGAGGATGTCGAAGCGACGATCGAGCGGGCGCGAGAGGCGGGCGTGTCGCCGTTGCTTGTCGTTGGTTTCGATGATGAGACGATCACACGAGCCCTCGAACTCGCTGAAACGTATGATGACATTTATGCGATTGTCGGCTGGCACCCGGTCGATGCGATCGATTGCACACCGGATGACTTAACACGAATCGAAACGCTCATGGGGCATCCGAAAGTGATGGCGCTCGGAGAAATCGGTCTTGATTACCATTGGGACAAATCTCCGAAAGACGTACAGCAACGTTTGTTCCGTGAACAAATCGCCATCGCGAAGCGGACGAACATGCCGATCGTCATTCATAACCGGGAAGCGACGGCTGACGTTCTCGACATTTTGGAAGAAGAGCACGCGGAAGTTGTCGGCGGGGTGTTCCATAGCTACAGCATGTCGGTCGAGCTGCTTGAACGGTGCCTGCGTCTGAACTTTTATATTTCGCTCGGAGGGCCGGTCACGTTCAAAAATGCCAAAGTACCGAAAGAAGTGGCGAAGCGCGTTCCGCTCGAACGACTTCTCGTTGAGACCGATTGTCCGTACTTGACCCCGACGCCTTTCCGCGGCAAACGGAACGAACCGGCGTACGTGACATATGTCGCCGAAGAGATCGCGCTACTCCGTGACATGCCGTTCGAAGAATTGGCTGAAGCGACGACGGCTAACGCCAAGCGTTTGTTCCGTCTACCGTGATGTTGAAACGGATTACGTTAAGCATCGGGGTTCTCGTCGTCGCCGTACTCGCCTATGTGATGACCCAACCGGAGCCAATCACGATCATTGATGATGGGCTGCGCATCGAGCATGAGACGCGAGCCAAGTCCGTGCTTGAAGTGCTTGAAGAGACCGGTATTGAGATTGACGAGGCTGATTATGTGACCCCGGCCTTGAGTGCAGAGCTTCCGTCGGAGCGCATCATCCATATCGAACGGGCCAATACAGTGTCGCTTCAAATCGGCTACGGTCAAATCGAGACGATCGAGACACGTGAACGCACCGTGCGTGACGTGTTGTTACGTTACGGCGTCGCAGTCCGAGAAGGGGATGACGTTTACCCGGACGTCCGCACCCCGATCACCTCGGGGATGACGATTCGTTATCAGCCGGTCGTCGCCGTTAACGTTATCGTCGAAGACAAGGCGAAGACGGTGTACACGATGGCGACGACCGTGGAACAAGTATTACGCGAAGCAGGAGTAGACGTGTCGGAACGAGATACGATAAGTCCCGCGCTAGTCCAAACTGTACGGGAAGGCATGACGATCACGGTCAATACGAGCCGGGATGTCGTCCAATATGAGAATCGGCTCATCCCATTTGACATCGTCAAAGAAGAGGATGAGACACTTGAAGTCGGCCAAACCGTGGTGGCACAAGTCGGCGTCCCTGGACTCGAACGGACGCGGTATGCACTGACTGTTGAAAATGGTACAATTACAAATCGGACCGAGACAGGGATCGAAACGCTTCAAACGGTCCGCCCGCAGATTATAAAAGTTGGGACAAAGCCGGTGCCAGAACCGCTGGAGGACCAAACGGCTGAAGCGCCGCAGACGGATAGTCCGTTTCGGGAGGAAGCTGAAATTAAGATTGAGGAGACGCCGCGAGCCGAAGACGTGCTTGATTTTTCTTCGGCGAAGCAGCTTCTCGTCGAAGCGACCGCCTATACGAACAACCCGGAAGATACGATCACGTACGATGGTCGCGTGTTGACGCGGAGCGGGTACGACGTGACCGAGACGATCCTATATGAGGGATTGCGAATCATTGCCGTCGACCCGTCCATCATTCCGCTCGGAACTCGTGTTTATGTAGAAGGATTCGGCATGGCCATCGCCCTTGATACCGGAAGTGCCATCAAAGGAAATAAAATTGACATCATGATGGACACGAAGGAAGAGGCGGTCACGTTCGGTCGCAAACCGCTCACGATTTGGGTCATCCCGAAGCAAGAAGAGAAAGAAGGAACTGATGATGCGTGAAAAAATACAAGAAGTGATCGTCGTCGAAGGACGGGATGATACGACCCGCCTGCAAGAAGTGTATGACGTCGACACGATTGAAACGAACGGGTCGGCTGTGTCCAAACAGACGATCGAACGGATCAAACGAGCGCAAGAGACGCGAGGCGTCATTATCTTGACCGATCCAGATTATCCGGGCGACCGCATCCGGGCCATCGTCGAGGAACATGTGAAAGGGTGTAAGCACGCTTACTTGCCACGAGCTGAAGCGAAAGACAGACGTGGAAAGATTGGCGTCGAGCATGCGTCGCCTGCGACGATACGTCGAGTGCTCAGTGCGGTGTACGAAGATCGCATCGAAACAGACGTCCCGCTCGTGACTCGCAAAATGGTGCTTGAAGCCGACTTGATCGGCGGAGCGGACGCGGCCCGACGCCGGAAACGGCTAGGTGTGTTACTTCGAATCGGTGAACCGAATGCGAAGCAGTTCGTAAAACGGGTCGAGGCGATGCGCGTCACGACCGAGGAGTGGGAGCAGGCTCTCATCCAGTTAGAGGAGGAAAATCATTGAAAGACATTGCAACTATTCATCGGACGAAAGCCATTTTAGAACGACACGGCTTCTCGTTCAAAAAGTCACTCGGTCAAAACTTTTTGATCGACTTGAATATTTTGAATAAAATCGTCGACGCGGCCGAGCTCGGAGAAGCGAGCGGCGTGCTCGAGATTGGGCCAGGCATCGGTTCATTGACCGAACAGTCTGCCAAACGGGCGAAGAAAGTCGTCGCCCTCGAGATCGATCAACGCTTGTTGCCGATCCTTGAAGATACGATGGCGCCTTACCCGCACGTCCATGTCGTCCATGGTGATGCGCTCGAGCTCGACATTCAAGAGATCGTGGAACGTGAGTTCTTTAGCGAGGGCATCGAAGACATCTCGGTCGTCGCGAACTTACCTTATTATGTGACGACGCCAATCATCATGCGTTTGCTCGAGAGCCGCATTAAATTCCGTTCGCTCGTCATGATGATTCAAAAAGAAGTGGCGGAACGAATCGGTGCCAAGCCAGGTACGAAGGCGTATGGTTCCTTGTCGATCGCCATTCAATATTATGCGGAAGCGAACGTCAGCTTCATCGTCCCGAAAAATGTGTTCATGCCTGCCCCGAACGTCGATTCGGCGGTCATCACGTTAAAGATGCGCCCAAAGCCGGCCGTCGATGTGAAAGATGAGGCGTTTTTCTTCGAAATCGCTCGCGCCAGCTTTGCACAACGCCGGAAGACGATTTTAAACAATTTGACGAACCATCTTGGGAAAGACAAAAAAGTCGAGCTCGAACGCTTGTTACATGAAGCGGGAATCGATCCGAAACGTCGAGGCGAAACGTTGTCACTTAAGGAGTTTGCACGCTTGGCTGACACAATTTTACCACTTAAAAATAGTTGACGACCGAGAGGTGAGTCGCTATAATATTTATTCTTTATTTTCTTTTTCCAATGTGTTATACTTGTAACAGTGAGGTGAAGCGTATGCCAAAGACGTTACAAGAAATCAGACAGAAACTCGAATCGCATGTTGGAGAACGATTGACGTTGAAAGCAAACGGCGGTCGTAAGAAAGTCGTTACTCGGTTTGGAACGCTCGTTGAGACGTATCCTGCGGTGTTCGTCGTCAAGTTGGATGAAGATCATCATAACGTGGAACGTGTCTCATATAGCTACGCTGATGTCCTAACGGATACAGTTAAAATTGAATTCAGTAATTGATCGATAAATGAGGGGCGGATGCATTGGCAGCTGCTTCTTTTTTTGTGCGCTCGTTTACGGTACAATGGCGAACAGGAGATACATGGGAAGGGTGAACGATATGCGCACGATCAGTGTGAAAGCGCCGGCAAAAATTAATTTGACGCTCGACGTCCTAGGGAAGCGGACGGACGGCTATCATGATGTGGAAATGGTCATGACGACGGTGGACTTGTCGGACCGATTAGAACTGACGGTCCTCGATACAGATGAGATTCGGATTCAATCGGAGCACGCTTACGTGCCGAGCGATCATCGAAACTTGGCGTATCGGGCGGCCGATTTGTTGCGGAAACGGTTTGGTATCACAGAAGGGGTAGAGATCGTCCTCGATAAACACATTCCGGTCGCAGCCGGACTGGCCGGGGGTTCAAGCGACGCGGCGGCCACGCTCCGCGGAATGAACGAACTATTCGAACTCGGGTTATCACTTGAAGAATTGGCGGAACTCGGTGCCGAAGTCGGTTCAGACGTCTCGTTTTGTGTCATGGGTGGGACGGCGATCGCACGCGGTCGCGGTGAGTTGTTAGAGACGATCCCGTCACCTCCGCCGTGCTACGTCGTACTAGCGAAACCGAAGATCGGCGTCTCGACGGCCGACGTGTACCGGGCGGTGAACATGGAAAAAATCGTTCATCCGAATACGGGCGCGATGGTGAAAGCGATCCATGAGCGCGACTTTCACGCGATTTGTGACAACCTTGGCAACGCGCTCGAGGCGGTCACGCTCGAACTGCATCCGGAAGTCCGTCAAATTAAAGAGACGATGCTCCATTGCGGGGCGGATGGTGTGCTCATGAGCGGAAGTGGGCCGACCGTCTTTGCTTTAATCGAACACGAGCAGAAAGCCCATCGCGTCTACAATGGGTTGAAAGGTTTTTGCCCAGAAGTGTTCGTCGTTCGGATTCTCGGTAAAAAACATTGAACAAAGACGAATGAGTCTGATATATTCTGTTTAGAACATTCGTCTATTATTGTAAAAGTGAAGGGGAATCCGTATGAAAATTCGTAGAAGTGGTCGTCTCGTCGATATGACCCGTTATTTGCTCGACCATCCACATCAGCTCGTCTCGTTATCAATGTTTTCGAGCCGCTATAAATCCGCCAAGTCGTCCATCAGTGAGGACTTGGTCATCGTCAGTGAAATGCTGGCCCACGACGGTACCGGCAAACTTGTGACCGTTCCTGGAGCGGCTGGCGGAGTCATGTTCATTCCGGGCTGGAGCCAAGAGAAATCGCTCTCGATGATCGATGGGTTGTGCGAGCAATTGTCGAAACCAGAACGTCTGCTTCCAGGCGGTTATTTATATTTGACTGATGTCCTCGGCAACCCGCGTCAAGTCAAGCCGATGGGACAAGTGTTTGCCTCGGTGTTCGCCGATCGGAAAGTCGACGTCGTCATGACGATCGCGACGAAAGGGATTCCGCTCGCCTATGCGGTCGCCGAACAGCTCGGTGTCCCGTTCGTCATCGTCCGGTCTGACAGCCGTGTCACCGAAGGCTCGACCGTCAGCATCAACTATGTGTCAGGGTCGTCGAAAGCGATCCGTACGATGGCGCTCGCTCGCCGTAGCTTGCCACGCGGTGCCAACGTGTTGTTGATCGATGATTTCATGAAGGCCGGCGGGACGATTCGCGGGATGATGAGTTTATTGAACGAGTTCGAAGCGAATCTCGCCGGTGTCGGTGTGCTCATGGAGGCAGAAGGCGCCGAGAAGAAAATGGTGAGTGAGTATGTCAGCTTGATGAAGTTGACGAACGTCGATTCAGACGAAGGTCTTGTCACGATTTCACGCGGAAACGTCGAACAGTTCTTAAAGTGATTGGCAAAAAATTGATTTCGTTTTATGATGAAAGGGTATATGAGTCATACGGAATCAGTTGCGTTCGGTAGACGGCACCTCAACCTTGAATAAAGGACACCTTAGTATAGACAACGATGAAAAGGGGATGCGAAACATGCAGATCACAGACGTAAAAATTCGCAAAGTGGCAACAGAAGGTAGGATGAAGGCGCTCGCTTCCATCACGCTCGATCACGAGTTCGTCGTGCACGACCTTCGAATCATCGAAGGAAGCACCGGACTTTTCGTGGCGATGCCGAGTAAACGGACACCTGAAGGCATTTTCCGGGATATCGCTCACCCGATCAACGGAGAGATGCGTCAAAAAGTCGAAGCGGCGGTATTAGAAGCTTATACGCATACCGATGTCGCCTCGCATGAGACGTCAGAAGTGTATGACGGAATCCATGAAGCATAATCGGACAGCGGAACGCAATCTCGTTCCGCTGCTTTTTTGCGTGCGATTGGTTACGAATCGCTACAACGGTTGAAACGGGCTCGCCGTTTCGATATAGTAGAAACGGTGTAAATAGGATTTATATGCAGAAAACCCGAACTATAGTATGAAATTACAGTCGATTGAGATAGGAGCGAATCAAGCATGGATCGTTTTGCAGTCATTTTGGCAGCAGGTAAAGGGACGCGTATGAAGTCGAAGCTCTATAAAGTACTTCATCCGGTTCTCGGAAAACCGATGGTCGAGCACGTCGTCGACCAACTCGATAACATCGGGGTCAGTCGTCAAATCGTCATCGTCGGCCATGGGGCTGAAGCGGTACAAGACACGCTCGGTTCTCGTGTGGACTATGCGGTCCAAGAAGAGCAGCTCGGGACAGGTCATGCCGTACAGATGGCGGAGTCAGAGCTTGCCGGGAAACAAGGAGCAACACTTGTCGTCTGTGGGGATACGCCACTTTTGACAGCGGAAACATTGGAAGCGTTACTCGCACACCATGAAGCGCAAGGTGCGAAAGTGACTGTCCTCACGGCGATTGCCGACGACGCGACAGGGTATGGACGTGTCATTCGTGGTGAAGATGGTAACGTGACGAAAGTCGTTGAGCATAAAGACGCGTCAGAAGCGGAGCTTGCGATTCGTGAGATCAATACCGGAACGTATGTGTTCGACAATGAGTTGTTGTTTGAAGCGCTCCGTCAAGTCGGCAACGACAACGCGCAAGGCGAATACTACTTACCAGACGTCATTTCGATCGCGAAACAAGCAGGAGAAGTCGTAGCGGCCCACACGGCACCGACGTTTGACGAGACGATCGGCGTCAACGACCGCGTCGCTCTCGCGCAGGCTGAGACGATTATGCGCAAGCGCACGAATGAGCGCCTCATGCGTGCAGGTGTGACGTTTATGGACCCGGCATCGACGTATATTTCACCAGATGCGGTCATCGGCTCGGATACAATCATTTATCCGGGGACGGTCATCCTTGGAAAAACTGTCATCGGTTCAGAATGTGTCATCGGTCCAAATTCAGATATTCGTGACAGTGTGATTGAAGACGGCGCGACGGTACGTCAATCGGTATTGAGCGACAGCCGTGTCGGAAACGGGTCACAGGTCGGGCCGTTCGCCCACCTTCGTCAACAAGCAGTGCTCGGCGCGAACACACGCGTCGGCAATTTCGTGGAAATTAAAAAATCAACATTCGGGGACGGGGCGAAAGCTTCGCACCTCAGCTACATCGGAGACGCTTCAATCGGTGAGCGCGTCAACTTAGGTTGTGGGTCGATCACGGTCAACTATGACGGAACGAACAAGTTTGAGACGGTCGTCGAAGCGGATGCGTTCGTCGGTTGTAACGTCAACTTGATTGCGCCGGTCACGGTAGGAAAAGGCTCAATTGTGGCCGCCGGCTCAACGATCACGGACGATGTCCCGGAAGAATCGCTCGCGATCGCACGTGAGCGTCAAACGAATAAAGAAGGTTACACGAAACGATAACTTGCTGCCAATTACTATTGAACACGATGGAGGAGAATCCTAAACATGTCTACTGTATATGAACGTGAAATTCGCCTATTTAGCTTAAATTCAAACCGCCCGCTCGCTGAAGAGATTGCCAAGGAAATCGGCATCCCGCTTAGCGATTGCCAAGTGAAGCGGTTTAGCGACGGAGAACTTTACATTAACATCGAGGAAAGCGTTCGAGGCGATGATGTGTACGTCATCCAATCGACGAGTTCACCAGTCAACGAGACGCTCATGGAGTTACTCGTCATGATTGATGCGTTGAAACGCGCGTCGGTTCGGACGATTAACATCGTCATGCCGTATTACGGCTACGCACGCCAAGACCGTAAGGCTCGTTCGCGTGAACCGATCACGGCGAAACTCGTGGCTGACCTCCTTACAGTAGCTGGCGCCACGCGCGTCATTACAATGGACTTGCATGCCGCACAAATTCAAGGTTTCTTCAATATCCCAGTAGACCAATTACTAGGAGTCCCGCTCATCTCGACGTATTTCGAGACGGAGGAATTCAAAGCGAAAGATATCGTCGTCGTGTCACCGGACCACGGTGGCGTCACACGCGCACGGAAGCTCGCTGAACGTTTGAAAGCGCCGATTGCGATTATCGACAAGCGCCGTCCGGAGGCGAACGTGGCTGAGGTCATGAACATCGTTGGCAGCGTCGAAGGCAAGACGGCGATCCTCATCGATGACATTATCGACACGGCCGGCACGATCACGCTCGCAGCTGACGCTATCGTCGCGGCGGGTGCGAAAGAAGTGTACGCATCGTGTACGCACCCTGTCTTGTCTGGTCCAGCGATGGAGAGAATCGACAACTCATCGATCAAAGAACTCGTCGTATTGAATACGATCGATTTGGCTGGTCGCGAGTGTTCGAACAAGATCAAGCAAATGTCGGTCGCCCGTTTGCTTGGGGAAGCGATCATGCGTGTCCACGAGCACAAATCGGTGAGCACGTTATTCGATTAAAAAAACGAGGCCCGAAGGCGTCCGCCTTTGGGCTTTTTTGTTCAGGAGGAAGCGGATGAAATGTATCGTCGGCCTAGGGAATCCAGGCAAAAAATATGAGATGACCCGTCACAACGTTGGCTTTTTGGCGATTGACCGCCTAGCCGAGAAGCACGGGATCAAATTAGATGAAGCCAAGTTTAAGGCAGTGATAGGAACGGGAAGAATCAATGGAGAACGTGTCGTCCTCGTCAAACCGCTCACGTACATGAATTTGTCAGGTGAGGCGGTCCGGCCGATCATGGACTACTATAAAATCGATATCGACGACTTGCTCGTCATCTATGACGATCTCGACATGGTCCCTGGAAAGCTACGCTTCCGTCCGAAAGGGAGCGCCGGTGGGCATAACGGGATCAAATCGTTGATTCAACATTTAGGTACGCAAGACTTTAAACGTTTGAAACTCGGGATTGGTCGCCCGCCCCATCCGGTAAAAGTCGTCGACTGGGTGCTCATGAATTATCGGAAAGAAGACATGTCTGAATTAAACGACACGCTCGACCAATCTGTGTCAGCCGCAACGGATTTTGTGGACACAGAATGGATCGCGCTCATGAATCGATATAACTAAAGGGTCGTTGTACCCTTTTTTGTCGTATGAGGTGGAGGAAAACAAATGAACGCTCTAGAGAGATTTATGGTGACACTGCCTGAGACAAAAATTATTCGCGATCGGTTGCCGAAACTCGACCGTCAACTCGTCACCGGATTGACGACGAGTGCCAAAGCACTCGTATTGGCTGGTTTAGCGAAAGAGTCGTCGCGACGTCTCGTCGTCGTCACGCACAACATGTATCAAGCCCAAAAGATGTACGATCAACTTGAGACGCTCATCGGCCCGAGTCAGGCACTCCTATACCCGATCGATGAGACGCTTGCCGGCGAACTGTCGCTGACATCTAGCCCAGAACTGCTCGCTGCCCGGATCGAGGCGCGGACACGTCTCCTCAATGAAGAGGGAGGCGTTATCGTCGTGCCGCTCGGTGGGTTGCGGCGATTCGTGCCGAGCCCGGCCGACTGGCAGGCGAGTCAGCATGTCATCCGACCGGGGCAAGAACTGGAGTTGAAGCCGTTCGGTGAAACACTCGTCTCGCTCGGATATGAACGAACGGCTACTGTCACGTCTCCGGGAGAGTTCTCAGTGCGAGGTAGCATCCTTGATGTGTATCCGCTGACCGAGGCTCGGCCGTACCGCATCGACTTGTTCGATACAGAAGTGGACTCGGTTTTCACGTTCGACGCCGAGACACAGCGATCGCTCGGTGTCGCGAAAGAGGCGGTCGTCACGCCGGCGACCGAATTTGTGGCGTCGACGGACTTGCTGAAAAAGGCAGGCGAGGCGCTCCAACGTCAATACGATCGAACGCTTTCCCTCATCGAGACAGAGACGATTCGACAGGCGCTTGAAGAAGGGATCGCTCGTGACATCGAATTGTTCGGACGCGGGGACGTCCCAGAGAAGGTCGGGAAGTATACACCTCTTTTATACAAGTCGACGTTACTCGATTACGTCGGATCGGACGCGGTACTCGTTTTAGACGAAGTGGCGCGAATCGAGGATGCGGCGGACGTCCAAGACCGAGAGGAGGCGGAATGGTTCTCGTCCCTCATCGAACGGGGGGAATCGGTCTCGAACTACACGCTCGCCGTCCCGATGCATAAAGTGTTTCGTGACATGAAGCAAGTCGCGTTCTCACTTCTTCCATCGCGACGCTCCGGAATTCCGGAATCCAATACGGTCCATCTCAGCTGTCGGCCGCTTCCAGCGTTTCACGGACAGATGCATCTACTGAAACAAGAAGTCGAGCGGTGGCAACAGAGTGATCACCGTATCGTCTTCCTTGCCGGTGACCGAGAACGAGCGGATAAAGTGGCGGCGTTACTTGACGATTACGGTGTCCCGTCAACGTTCACGAACGTCGACGGAGACTTGTTGCCGCGCCATGTGCACGTCATGATCGGACAAATCGAGGGCGGGTTCGAGCTCTCGACGAGCCGTCTCGTCGTCGTTTCGGAAGAAGAGTTGTTCAAGCGTGTGGCGAAACGAAAGCGTCAGACGAAGAACTTAACGAACGCCGAACGGATCAAAAGTTATCAGGAATTGAAACCGAACGACCACGTCGTCCATATCCACCACGGGATTGGGAAGTACCTAGGCATCAAGACGATCGAAGTCGGCGGCATCCACCAAGACTACTTGCATCTCGTCTATGCGGGGGACGATGCCCTCTACGTTCCCGTCGATCAAATCGATCTCGTCCAGAAGTACGTCGGAGCGGAAGGGAAAGAGCCGAAGATTTACAAGCTCGGCGGGACCGAATGGAAGAAAGTGAAATCGAAAGTCGCGAAATCGGTCGAAGATATCGCCGACGAACTGATCAAGCTGTACGCGGCTCGCGAAGCATCAGTCGGATTCGCGTTCCCGACGGACGATGAGGAGATGAGTCAATTCGAATCCTCATTCCCGTATGCGGAGACGGAGGACCAAGTCCGGTCGATTGCCGAGATTAAAGCGGATATGGAACGCTCACGGCCGATGGATCGTTTGCTGTGCGGCGACGTCGGCTACGGCAAGACGGAAGTGGCGATTCGGGCTGCCTTCAAAGCGGTGCTCGCGGGGAAACAAGTCGCGTTCCTCGTTCCGACGACCGTTCTAGCCCAACAACATTACGAGACGATGCTCGAACGATTCAGTGAATTCCCGATCAACGTCTCTGTCATGAGCCGCTTCCGCTCGAAGAGTGAGATGGCGGCGACGAAAAAAGGACTAAAGGAAGGGACGATTGATGTTGTCGTCGGGACGCACCGCGTCTTGTCGAAAGACGTGACGTTCGCCGACCTCGGTCTTGTCATCATCGATGAAGAACAGCGGTTCGGGGTCAAACATAAAGAGCGTCTGAAACAACTGAAGACGAATATTGACGTGTTGACGTTGACGGCGACCCCGATTCCGCGGACGCTTCACATGTCGATGATCGGCATTCGCGACTTGTCGGTGCTCGAGACGCCGCCGGAGAACCGTTACCCGGTTCAGACGTACGTCATGGAATATGATGGCATCGTGCTACGAGAAGCACTTGAACGCGAACTCGCACGCGGCGGACAAGCGTTCTTCCTCTACAACCGGGTCGAAGGGATCGAGCGGAAAGCCGAGGAGATTCGGGCGCTCTTACCGGAAGCGCGGATTGCGACGGCGCACGGGCGGATGACCGAGACGGAGCTCGAGAGCCAACTCATCAGTTTCTTAGAAGGGGAAGCTGACGTGCTCGTGTCGACGACGATCATCGAGACGGGGATCGATATCCCGAACGTGAACACACTCATCGTCCACGATGCGGATAAAATGGGGCTGTCACAGCTGTATCAACTTCGCGGTCGCGTCGGACGTTCGAATCGGATCGCCTACGCCTACTTCACATATCGAAAAGATAAGCGTCTGACGGAAGTGGCGGAGAGCCGTCTGCAAGCGATCAAGGAGTTTACCGAGCTCGGGAGCGGTTTTAAAATCGCGATGCGCGATTTGTCGATCCGAGGTGCCGGAAACTTGCTTGGCGCCCAACAGTCTGGGTTCATCGACTCGGTCGGTTTTGACTTATACTCACAAATGCTGTCGGAAGCAATCGAAGAACGGAAAGACCGGATGCGAGGACAAGCGAAGCAAGTCGTCTTCAAACCGGAAATCTCGTTCCAAGCCGATGCGTATATCCCGGACGACTACTTGTCGGATAGCGAACTGAAGATCGAGATGTATAAACGTTTCAAATACGTCGATACACCGGAAGCGTTGTTCGCACTTCAAGACGAGTTGATCGAGCGGTTCGGAGAATTCCCGGAACCGGTCGCGCTATTGATTCAATTGACGCGCCTCCGCATTTACGGCGAGATGGCGCGGGTGGCTCGGATTAAACAAGTGCCAGGTCGCGTCGAGGTCGTCTTGACGATGGAATCGACGACAGCGCTCGACGTCCCGTCCTTTATGGAGTGGACGATGCCGCTCGGCCGCAAACTCGGTGTCGGCCAAGATAACGGTGCGCTTAAACTATCTCTCAGCGGTCGGATGCCGGTCGTTGAGTTGTTGAACGATGCCGATTCGGTGCTCGAGGAACTGACGAAGAGGCTGGCGCATGCGTCCGTCCAGTAAGTTTGCGACCGGTGTCGTCCTGTTCGCGCTCGCGGGTTATTTGACGAAGTTTATCAGTTTCGCCTATCGCGTCCCCTATCAAAACATTGCCGGTGACTTCGGATTATACGCCTACCAAACCGTGTATCCGTTTGCGGCCATCGTCGCTTCGCTCGGTATGTATGCGATGCCCGTCGTCATCGCCAAAATCGGGGTCGATGCGAACGGGCCGAGACGCAAGCTTGAAGTGCTGTGGGGGAGCTTCTACGTCCTCCTCACGTTGGCCATCACGCTCGTCATCGCCATGTGGGGGCTCGCCCCGACGATTGCAGACTGGCTTGGTGACCGTGAACTGGCCTCGACGCTTCGGGTGATCAGTCTCAGTTATTTGCTCATGCCTGCGCTCGCTGTCTTACGGGGGTCGTTTCAAGCGATTGATGATTTGAAACCGAGTGCGGCCTCACAAGTGCTTGAGAACCTTGTGCGTGTCGCTGTGTTGCTCGCCGCATTGCTCATCGGTGTCCATGTCGGCCTCGATGCGTATGCGTTGAGTCGTTACGCCTATGGGGCCACGCTCGTCGGCGGGGTCGTTGCGATTGTCGGGCTCGGCGTCTGGGCGAAAGGATTCACGTTTCGTTTCGTCCGCGTCCGCGTCTCGACGTTGCGGGCCGTATTACGTGTCTTGTTGACGACCGGATTAGCGGTCGGATTCGCCTCACTCGGCATCTTATGGATGCAGCTCGTTGATTCGTTCACCATCGTCAATTTGACGGGTGCCGACTTTGACGCCAAAGTGAGCAAAGGTGTATTCGACCGGGGCTACCCGCTCGTGCAGTTCGCGATTTTGTTCACGACAGCGCTCGGTATGGCGAACGTGCCAAGTCTTGTCCGTCATTACCGGGCACAACGGATCGAGGCGACGGCTGCTGGGTTGCGTTCGATGATTCGAGTGACGACGGCGGTCGCTGCCGCTGCCACGATCGGTTTAATGGGAGTGATGTTCCCGTTGAATGTGGCCTTGTTTGAAAACGCGGACGGAACGATGGCCCTTATTCTGCTCTCGACGAGCACGTTTGCGGCCTCGCTCGCCGTGGCCAGCATGACGTGTCTCCAAGCGATTGATAAAGAACGAACAGCGGCGCTTGGAATGATGATGGCGATCGTCTTGAAACTGGCCGTCAACTTGTGGCTCGTTCCTCGCTACGGGATCGCGGGGGCCGCGATTGGCACGTCGCTCGCCTTTTTAGGAATGGCCGCCTACAATTTTAATCGGCTCGATCAAGTCATTCCGCTCGGCATGCTTCGCTTGAAACATTACGGTGTATTGTTGAAGACGGTTGTGCCGATGGGACTCGTCCTCTTTTTGATGAACCTCATCGGACTCGAACGCGTCACACATCGACTCGATGCGCTCGTCTGGCTGGGTGTTATGATTGTGACAGGCGGCGGCATATATGTATGGAGATTATGGAAAGAACAAGTATTGACGACGGAGGAATGGGAGATGATTCCGTTCGGTAACCGTTTCATCCATTTGATTGATAAAAAGGAGAACTGATATGAGCTTTGGAATTACGGTCGTCGGGCTAGGATCCGGCGAAATGGAGCAACTTCCGCTCGGTGTGTATCGCCATTTGAAACAGCAGCCCCTCGTCTGGTTGCGCACGAAGGACCATCCTGTCGTCGCTGAACTGGAGGCGGAAGGTGTGCATTTCGAATCGTTTGATTCGGTATATGAGTCGTGCGACACGTTCGATGCTGTCTACACCGAGATTGTCGAGACGCTCCTGACTAAAAGTGAAGAGCTCGCCATCACGTATGCGGTCCCAGGTCATCCGTTCGTCGCCGAACGAACGGTCGAACTTTTAATAGAGCAAGGTGCTGACGTCACGTTCCTCGGCGGGCAAAGCTTTTTAGACGCCATGTTCCAGGCGTTGCGCATCGACCCGATCAACGGGTTCCAATTACTCGATGCGACGGCACTTGATGTCGAACGGATTCAAGTGACGCAACACGTGTTGATCGGCCAAGTGTATGACGGGTTCGTAGCCGGAGACGTGAAAGTCCAGCTGATGGAACGCTATCCGGACGAGCACATCGTCAAACTCGTGACGGCTGCCGGGACGAAACGCGAGCGGGTCAGTGAAATCCCGCTCTATGAAATGGACCGCGTGGCAGAAGTCGACAACTTGACGACGCTTTATGTGCCACCGTTGACGGATGAAACGCATTTGGCGCGCGAATTTTCGACGTTGACGCACATCATCGCGACGCTCCGCGGTCCGGACGGGTGCCCGTGGGACAAGAAGCAGACGCACGAGTCGCTTCGCAAATATTTGCTTGAAGAGGCGTATGAGTTGATCGAGGCGATTGATGCCGAAGATGACGACGCGATCGTCGAAGAGCTCGGTGATGTGTTGTTACAAGTCATGCTCCACGCCCAAATCGGAGCGGACGACGGCTATTTCGATATCCGGGACGTCATCGGATCGATCAGCGAGAAAATGGTACGTCGTCACCCGCATGTGTTTGGCGATGTGACGGTGAGTGACGCGAACGATGTCATTTCAAACTGGAATGCGATTAAACAGACCGAAAAAGGGGAAAAGAAGAAATCGCAGCTAGACGGTGTCCTCATGACGCAACCAGGCTTAATGCGCGCGGAACAACTGCAAAAGAAAGCAGCGACGGTCGGGTTCGAATGGGACGACGTCAGCGGAGCGTTCGAAAAGCTCGAAGAAGAATTACGGGAGTGGAAAGAACGTCCAGAAGACGAGACGGAGCTTGGTGATGTGTTGTTCTCGATTGTCAATGTCGCCCGCTATTATGCGTTGAACGCCGAACAAGCGCTCGAACGAACGAATCAAAAATTTAAGAGACGGTTTGAATATATCGAGGCGAACGGTCCGATTGAGGACATGACGCTCGAGCAGATGGACCGGCTCTGGAATGAAGCGAAGGAGCAGGGATTATGAGATTAGACAAGTTTTTGAAAGTGTCGCGTTTGATCAAACGACGTACGTTAGCCAAAGAAGTGGCCGACCAAGGACGCATCGAACTGAACGGACAAACCGCGAAAGCGAGCACGGACGTCAAGGTCGGGGACGAGCTCCAAATTCGCTTCGGCAATAAACTCGTCACGGTCGTCATCGATTCGATTGCCGAACATGCACGCAAAGAAGACGCGAAGGAAATGTACCGCTTGATCAAAGAAGAAAAGGTGAACAGTGGTACGGAAGCGTAAAAAAAAGGTATACTGGACGTACTAGGACAGGAGGAAGGTGATTCGATGAATGGACGTACCCCGATCGATCGCAAACAGCGAATTCGGGCTCTCGACGAACGGAGAGAACAGCTGGAAAAAGATCAGACCCGGCGACGTATCCATCTTCGACGCCGCCTGGCCGCGGCCTCGCTCCTTTTCTTGTTGATGATCGTGTTGATCGGTCAGAGCTACTTCACAAAAGTCGGCTACGTTTCGGAGCAAGAGCGAAATCAGAACGAAGCGCAAGTCGAGTTGAATGAAGTGAAAGAAGAGCAAGCGGAATTGCAGGAGCAGGTCGAACGTTTACAAGACGATGAATATATCGCCAATCTCGCGCGCAACGAGTTGTTGTTCTCGAAAGATGGCGAGATTATTTTTTACTTCTCACCAGAGGAATAAGTCGCTTCGTTGACCGTTGACGAAACGACTCGTATAATTGTAGGGAATCAATCAAAAAAAGGAGTACATTATTTTATGTCAATTGAAGTAGGAAGCAAGGTACAAGGTAAGGTTACAGGGATTACGCATTTCGGAGCGTTCGTAGAACTTCCAAACGGAAAAACAGGTTTGGTGCACATCAGTGAAGTGGCGGATTCTTACGTCAAAGACATCAATGAAGTCCTCACGGTCGGTCAGGAAGTCACGGTCAAAGTATTGAACGTCGAGAACGATGGCAAAATCGGGTTGTCCATCAAGAAAGCGGTTGATCGTCCTGTGAGCGAACGTCCTGAGCGTCCGGCAGGCGAGCGTTTCTCTCGCGGCCCACGTCCAGGTGGCCCAGGTCAAGGTCAAGGACCACGACCAGGTGGCCCAGGACAAGGTCCACGCGGCGGCGGTGGCCCACGCGGTGGCGGCGGTCCACGCGGTGGCGGCGGACGTCGTGAAGTACGTCGTGAGCCTGAAACGTTTGACACGTTGATGAGCAAGTTCTTGAAAGATAGCGACGAGCGTCTCACAACGTTGAAACGTCAGACTGATTCGAAACGCGGTGGGCGTGGAGCCAAGCGCGGGTAACCCTTCGTAAACCACTAGCTTCTACTCGTAACGATACAAGCTTTTTCACATGCGAACTGCATTGCCACAGACGTGAACCGTCTGTGGCTTTTTTGTCGTTTAAATAGTTATAAAAAATAACTAAAAAAGGTTGCATTTTTCAGAAGAAGCGAGCACAATAGGGAACATGAAAAAATAGTTATGTTTTATAAGTGAAGGTGGAGGAACAGATATGAATGGATGGAAACTATGGAAGGCCGAGTGGCGAAGCATTGGGAAAGATCCGCGGGTATGGATCCCGATTCTAGCGGTCGTGCTCGTGCCGCTCATGTATGCGGGGATGTTTTTATGGGCGTTTTGGGACCCGTACGGTCAGATGAAGGACTTACCGGTCGCCATCGTCAATGAAGATAGCGGGGCAACGTTCGAAGGTGATTCACTCGCGATCGGAGATGAGCTCGTCGATAAACTGCTCGCTTCGGAAGCTTTTGAATTTGTTGAGACGACTAAAGAAGAGGCGGAATCGGGCTTACAGGACCACGCCTACTATATGACGATTGAGATTCCAAAGGACTTCTCGGAGAAGGCGACGACCGCACTTGATGATCAACCGGAACCGCTCGAACTCAAGTATATCGCCAACGAATCTTATAACTTCTTGGCCGCTCAAATTGGCGGTTCAGCGATGGAACAAGTAAAAGCGGAACTGTCGACGGAAGTGGCGAAGCAGTACGTCAGCGCGTTGCGGGATGGCATCGATGAAGCGGGCGCTGGTCTTGGGGAGGCGGCAGACGGCGCCTCACTTCTCGCTGACGGTTCCGAGACGGCGAAGAACGGTGCGACCCAACTTGCCGATGGCGCCGCACTCCTAGCTTCGAAACAGCAACAACTTGCAGACGGAGCGGGTCGTTTAGGTGAAGGCGTGTCTCAACTCGCAACGGGCACGACCGATTTGGCTGATGGTAGTCAACGAGTGTATGAAGGAAGTGCGGCCCTGTCAGATGGGGCCCGTCGCGTGGATGACGGCGCGTCCGTCCTCCTAGACGGAACGAATCAACTCGTCGAAGGAACGACGACATTCGCCTTGAAACTTGAGGAGCTGCATACGGGCGCGAAGTCGCTTGACGATGGGATGCGACACTTGGCGGCGGGGATTGATCAAGCGAAGTCTGGCAGTGAACGGCTCGTCGCCGGCTCGAGTGAGTTGGCGACCGGGATGACGAACGCCAAACAAGGCAACGCCGCGCTCTTGGCAGGGGAGACCGAATTGATTGACGGCATCGGACAAATGAAGACGATGCTACTCGCCAATCAAGACGAATTGATGCAACAACTTTCGGCGTTGGCACAATCGGGTCAACCGATTCCTCCAGAAGTGCTTCAACAAGTAGTAAGTCGACTTGAGGAAGGTCAACAGGCCACGGCGGCTGGGTTTGACGAGCTTACGGTAGGGGCGACACGTGTCCGAGACGGACAAACCGCGCTAGACGCCGGCTTAACGAAAGCAGAAGCAGGAGCGAATGAACTTGCTTCAGGTTTAGCAACACTGAATGAAGGACAAGCCGAGTTGGCCGATGGGGCCACGGCGCTCGCTGCCGGTTCGGCCCGACTCGAGCAAGGGGCACAGACGGCTGCGGCGAGTTCGAATGAGCTCGCATCAGCGAGTACGACGTTGAACGCCGGTGTAGGGCAGTTGAGAGACGGGACATCTGAACTGGCTTCGGGCAGTACGCGTTTGACAGAAGCGACCGGTGCGCTGACGGACGGAAGCAAAAAGCTCGCTACCGGCGCGAAAGACGCGGAAGACGGAACGCGCACGCTGTCTGACGGGGCGATACAACTTGCTGATGGCGGGGCGACGATCGCGTCAGGAAGCAGCGAACTGAAAGACGGCTTGTCTGAACTCGAGTCAGGGAATGCCACGCTGCGTGACGCGTTGGCCGAAGGAGCCGACCGAGCGTCCATCGATCTCGGAGACGACAACGTCGACATGATGGCGGGTCCGGTCACGGTCGTAAACGATTCGATTCATCACGTGCCGAACTACGGTACGGGCTTTGCCCCGTACTTCATGTCGCTCGGCCTCTTCGTCGGGGCACTTTTGCTCTCGATCGTCTATCCGCTCTACGACCCGGCAGGTAAACCGAAACGAAGCTTGTCTTGGCTCGCCTCGAAATCGGGCGTCTTGATTGTCATCGGGTTCGTTCAAGCGCTCGTATTAGACGTCGCGATGGTATACTTGCTCGGGTTAGAAGTCGATGCGCCACTTCAGTTCTTCGGATTCAGTTGGCTAGCGAGCATCACGTTCTTAGTGATCGTCCAACTGCTCGTGACGGTACTCGGTAATCCGGGACGCTTCGTCGCCATCATCCTGCTCATCTTGCAGCTGACGACGTCGGCCGGAACGTTCCCGTTAGAGCTGATCCCACGGGCACTCCAACCGTTCAACGCGTTACTCCCGATGACGTATACGGTGGCCGGTTATAAAGAAATTCTATCTGGCGACGGTGCGCAATATTTACAGTCGGCGACGATTTACCTCCTGCTCGTCTCGCTTGCTTGTCTCGGGCTGTTATGGGGTTATTTCCGGATTGCTTGGAAAAAGAAATATCGGGGTATTCCGTCTGAAGCGTGATGTAAAAGGAAACGAAAATCGTGTATAGTGAGGAAGACGACACTGTACACGATTTCTTTTATAAAAAAACTTTAAAAAAGAATTGACACAAACGTGGTGACTGGTTATTATAGAAAATGTGCTTAGGACACAACACAATAACATGGCGGTGTAGCTCAGCTGGCTAGAGCGTACGGTTCATACCCGTGAGGTCGTGGGTTCGACTCCCTCCGCCGCTACCATTTTATTTAGGCCCGTTGGTCAAGCGGTTAAGACACCGCCCTTTCACGGCGGTAACACGGGTTCGAATCCCGTACGGGTCACTTACCTAAGCGAACAAGTCATCTCATCTGAGGTGGCTTTTTTTGTTATCTCAAGGAGGGCGGAAGATGCCGAACGTATTGCTGGCCGTATCGGGCGGAGTCGATTCGATCGTATTGCTTCATCAGATGGTCGCGAAAGGCCTCGACGTCGGCGTCGCGCACGTCCATCACGGACAGCGCCGTGCATCCGATGAGGAGTATCGGTTCGTCGAACAGCTCGCGCGCGAATATGGCGTCCCGTTTCACGGCAAGCGGTTAATCATCGAGACGGCGTCACAAGCAGCTTACCGGGAAGCGCGTTATGCATTTTTCGAGACGGTCATGCAGGAGTACGGCTATCGTGAGTTGATGACGGCCCATCACGCCGATGACGTCGTCGAGACGGTGTTGATTCAATTGCATCGGAACGTCGTCGAAGTGACGGGCATCCCGGAGCGTCGCGGGTTCGGCGGCGGGGTGCTCGTCCGTCCGCTGTTAGATGAAACGAAACAAAGTCTCATCGCCTACGCGCGACAGCACGATCTCGAATGGCGTGAAGACGCTACGAACGCGAAGACGGATTATTTGCGTAACCGAATGCGTCATCTCGTCATCCCCCCGTTACTGGCGGGGTGGCCGACGCTCGTCCGGGACGTGTGTGCAACAGCACGCGCGAACCGACGAACATGGCAACGACGTTATGCGGCCATGACCGTATGGATGGACCGTCACGTCGATGTTGAAATGAAAGCGTTTCATGTGAAACTTGAAGCGGTTATGGCCTTGTCGGCAGAAGAACGTTATGTGCTCGGGCGGCTTTTATCCGAGCGATTCGGGGTACAGGTAGCGGAAGGTATGACGCGACTCATGCAAAGTAAACGAGGGACGGGTGTGTACGACGTGGGCGGGGATTTTCGTTTAGAGAAGCGTGACGGCGGCATCGCTCTGACGGAACGAGGACAACTGTCAATCCCGTCGCCGCAACGAGTCGAGACGCTCCCGACACGCGTGACGTTCGGTGAACACGTCGTTTCGCTTGAAGTGACGGAAGATGGTCGTGGTTTCCCGCTCGATGCACTCGAGTGGCCGCTATACGTCCGTTCACCACGACCGGGAGACCGGATTAGCCTCTCGGTCGGGACGAAGAAAGTCGCCCGTGTGTTGATTGATGCAAAAGTCCCGCGCGAAAAACGTCCGTTTATCCCGTTATTAGTTGACGCAACTGGTCGAATTATCGCTATAGTAGGAATAAGAGTTTCCGACTTTCCAGAGAAGTCGGATGCGAGATGCCCACGATTAATGGTAAAATGGTGATTGTGTCGGATTAGAAAGAGGAGGATTTCAAGATGTCATTAATGAACGATATGGAAAAGGTGCTCATTTCGAGTGAAGAGATTCAAGGAAAAGTGAAAGAACTCGCGGTAACGCTCAGCGAAGAATATAAAGAAGAGTTTCCGCTTCTCGTCTGTGTATTGAAAGGCGCGATGCCATTCATGTCAGACCTCGTCAAAGAAATGGATATCCATTTAGAGATGGATTTCATGGACGTGTCGACGTATCACGGAGGGACGTCTTCGACAGGTGAAGTGAAAATCGAGAAAGATTTAAACACGTCTGTAGAAGGTCGTGACATCTTGATTGTAGAAGATATCATTGATAGCGGGCTCACGCTCGGTTATCTCGTAGACCTCCTTAAATATCGTAAAGCGAAGTCGGTGAAAATCGTGACGTTGCTCGATAAGCCAACAGGACGTAAAAACGGATTGTCCGCAGATTATAGCGGTTTCGTGATTCCTCACGAATTCGTCGTGGGCTACGGTCTCGATTATGAGGAGAAATATCGTAACCTTCCTTACGTCGGTGTGCTCAAGCCGAGCGTTTACGGGGGCTAACGTTTTTCTTTTGAAAATGTGACGTGGTAAGATAAAAGAAATACCCAAAGTATACACATATACTGAATGGGCGAGAACATCGTTTCTCGGAATAGGAGGCAGAGAATGAATCGTGCAGTGAAAAACACCTTAGTTTTCGGTGTGATTTTCCTAGCCTTGATCTTGTTCCTTCAATATTTACAAAACCCGAGCAGCCAGAGCGAGACGCTCACGTACTCGAAGTTTTTGGAATATGTGGAAGAAGGTCGGATTGAAACGGCGACCGTGCAAGAAATTCCGGGTGCCATCTCGATCACAGGTGATCTTTCAGGAGATGAAGACCAGCGTTTTGAAACGAACATCCCGGCCAACGAGGCCGAATACGCCGAAGTGCTCTCGTCACTCCGTGCGAATACGGACATTAGCGTCGAAGAAGCAGAGTCAAGTGGGAACTGGTTCAGCATCGTGTTTGCGATCTTACCGTTCATCATCATCTTCATCTTGTTCTTCTTCTTGCTCAACCAAGCCCAAGGCGGCGGCGGTGGCGGTCGTGTGATGAACTTCGGGAAATCGAAGGCGAAATTGTACGATCAAGAGAAGCGCCGTGTGACGTTCAAAGACGTCGCCGGAGCGGACGAAGAGAAACAAGAGCTCATCGAAGTCGTTGAATTCTTGAAAGACCCGCGCAAGTTCTCGAAACTCGGGGCGCGCATTCCGAAAGGGGTCCTTCTCGTCGGTCCTCCAGGGACAGGTAAGACACTCCTCGCCCGTGCGGCGGCGGGTGAAGCCGGTGTACCGTTCTTCTCGATTTCAGGTTCTGATTTCGTAGAGATGTTCGTCGGGGTCGGGGCATCACGTGTCCGTGACTTGTTCGAGAACGCGAAGAAGAACGCGCCGTGTATCATCTTCATCGATGAGATCGATGCGGTCGGACGTCAACGTGGTGCCGGTTTAGGCGGCGGCCACGATGAACGTGAGCAGACGCTCAACCAATTGCTCGTCGAAATGGATGGGTTCAGCGACAACGAAGGGATCATCATGATTGCCGCGACGAACCGTCCGGATATCCTTGACCCAGCCCTTCTCCGTCCAGGACGTTTTGACCGTCAAATCACGGTCGATCGTCCGGACGTGAAAGGCCGGGAAGAAGTACTCAAAGTTCATGCCCGCAACAAACCGCTCGATTCGACAGTTGACTTGAAGTCGATCGCGCAGCGGACGCCTGGATTCTCAGGTGCTGACTTGGAGAACTTGCTCAACGAGGCGGCGCTCGTCGCTGCCCGGTCTGACCGCTCGGCAGTATCGATTGTCGACGTTGAGGAAGCGATTGACCGCGTCATCGCGGGACCTTCGAAGAAGAGCCGCGTTATCTCGGAGAAAGAACGTCAAATCGTGGCTTATCACGAGGCGGGTCACACGATCATCGGTATCGAGCTTGAGAACGCTGACGAAGTCCATAAAGTGACGATCGTTCCACGCGGAAACGCGGGCGGCTATGTCGTCATGCTTCCGAAAGAAGATCGTTACTTCATGACGAAACCAGAACTCGAAGATAAGATCGTCGGTCTTCTCGGTGGCCGCGTGGCGGAAGATGTGATCTTCGGTGAAGTATCAACCGGAGCGAGCAACGACTTCCAACGCGCAACGGGAATCGCTCGGAAGATGGTCATGGATTACGGGATGAGCGACAAACTCGGACCGCTCCAACTCGGATCAAACCATGGCGGACAAGTGTTCTTGGGACGTGACTTCCAAACGGAACAAAACTACTCGGATGCCATCGCCCAAGACATCGATCTTGAGATTCGTGATATCATCAACCGCTGCTATGCGAAAGCGAAGCAAATTTTGACGGAACGTCGTGACGATCTCGAACTCGTTGCGAAGACGCTTCTCGAAGTCGAAACGCTCGACTCGAAGCAGATTCGTCACTTGATCAAGACGCGCGAGTACCTTCCGCATGAGCCGGAAGAGCCGTCGACACCATCGACGGACGATTCGAACGACGAAGCGAAGAAAGATGAGGCGGCCGTCAAGCACGGTCAAATCATCGATCAACCTGAGTCGGTTCAAGAAGTGAAGCCGGACGTCGTCCCGGAAGGCGATAAGCCTGAGGCGACACCAACGGAACGCCCGAACAACGAATCGCGTTAAACGAAAGAGACGAATGCCCTAGATGAGGCATTCGTCTTTTTTCGTGTTATAATTCGAGCGAACTGTAATTGACAACAAAGTGAGGAACTATATCATGATTTTAGTGATCGATGTTGGGAATACAAATATTGTTCTCGGGATGTATGATGGCGAGACGCTCGTCCACCATTGGCGCATCTCGACGGACCGTACGAAAACGACCGATGAGTATGGCATGCTCGTCAAGTCGTTGTTTGACCACTCGAACGTTTCGTTCGATCAAATCGATGGCGTGATTCTTTCGTCCGTCGTCCCGCCCGTCATCTTTCCGCTTGAACAGATGTCGCAACGCTACTTCAACGTCCGCCCGATCGTCGTTGGCCCGGGCGTGAAGACAGGGCTCGATATCCATGTCGATAATCCGCGTGAAGTCGGGGCCGATCGCATCGTCAACGCGGTCGCTGGTATCGCGAAATATGAGGGTCCGCTCATCATCGTCGACTTCGGTACGGCGACGACGTATTGTTATATCGATGCATCCCGTCGCTATCACGGGGGCATTATCTCGCCGGGAATTATGATTTCGGTCGAGGCGCTCTATCAACGGGCGGCCAAGTTGCCTCGCATCGAGCTCGCGACTCCTCCGACTGTCGTCGGAAAGAACACAATCCAGGCGATGCAATCGGGAACGTATTACGGGTATGTCGCGCAAGTCGACGGAATCGTCAGTCGTATGAAGCGCGAAGTCGGAGAGGCGACCGTCATCGCGACGGGCGGTCTCGCTCGTCTCATTAGTGAACATGCCGAAACGATCGACGTCGTCGATTCCTTCTTGACGCTCGATGGGCTCCGCCTCATCTATGAGCGCAACCAGAAATAAATTTAAAGGAGTTACTCAATATGATCCAACCAGAACAACAAGCGTTACTTGACCAAATGAAAGCAGACTATCTCGTCCGAGCGTTAGGGTTCAACGGAGAAGTCCGCGCCTTTGCCGTTCGTACGACAAAAACGATCTTTGAAACCCAGCTTCGCCACCAGACGACACCGGTCGCTTCGGCTGCCCTTGGCCGGACGATGACGATCGGTACGATGATCGGGGCGATGCAAAAAGGTGCCGCCCGTGTCACGCTTAAAGTCGAAGGTGACGGTCCGATCGGGAAAATCATCGTCGATGCCGACACAGTCGGCGATGTCCGTGGTTACGTGTCACATCCGCGCGTCGAAGGTGGAACGTTCGTCAACGACCACGGATTGACGAAACTGAAAGTCGGTGAAGTCGTCGGTCGCGGTACGATCTCGGTCATCAAAGACCTCGGGTTGAAAGACTATGTCGGTGGATCGTCTGAAATCCAAACCGGAGAGATCAGTGAAGACTTCACGTACTACTTCGCGACGTCAGAACAAGTTCCGTCAATCGTCGGTGCGGGCGTTCTCGTCCTTCCGGAAGATGAATCGATTCTTGCCGCGGGTGGGATCATCGTGCAATTGATGCCGGATGCGTCAGAAGAAACGATTCAAGCGTTAGAGAACGCGTTGAAGACGTTCCCGCCGGTCTCTGTGTTAATCGGTGAAGAGAAGACGCCGGAAGAGATGCTCGGCATGCTCCTCGGGGACAGTCTCGAACTGCTCGACAACAAACCGGTCCAGTTCAACTGCACGTGCAGCCGCGACCGGATGGAAGGCGCCATCATCGGCCTCGGTGCCGAAGAGATTCGTCAAATGATCGAAGAAGACGGCGGAGCCGAAGCGGTCTGCCATTTTTGTGGGGAAAAGTATCACTTCTCAGCTGAACAGTTAGAAACGATGAAACAGCAAGCACGTTAAGCGGTTCGTTCCAAATTGCATATTTTCAAACTGATAGGGTATGATTACAATATCGGAATAGTCGGAATTATGGAGGAGGAAATAGCATGCGTATCGTAGATTCAGTGACAGATTTGATTGGGAAGACACCGATTGTGAAATTGAACGGTCTTACGGGACCGGATGACGCCACGGTTTATATGAAGTTGGAGTATATGAATCCAGGGTCGAGTGTAAAAGACCGGATTGCCTTAGCGATGATCGAGGCGGCCGAAAAAGACGGTGCCTTAAAACCGGGTGACACGATCATTGAACCGACGAGCGGGAACACCGGAATCGGTTTGGCGATGGTCAGTGCCGCTAAAGGGTACAAGACCATTCTCGTCATGCCGGAAACGATGAGCATGGAACGTCGCAACTTACTTCGCGGTTATGGCGCTGAGCTCATCTTGACGCCAGGTCCGGAAGGGATGGGCGGAGCGATTCGCCGCGCGACAGAAGAAGCTGAGGCGAACGGATATTTCCTCCCCCAACAATTCAACAACGTGGCCAACCCGAACGTCCATGAGATGACGACAGGACCAGAAATCGTCGAGGCGTTTGAAGCGGCCGGTTTGGACGTCGATGCGTTCATCGCGGGCGTCGGTACAGGCGGTACGATCACGGGAGCCGGTAAAGTGTTGAAGGCGAAATACCCAGACGTGAAAATTTTGGCGGTCGAGCCAGTCGATTCACCGGTCTTGTCGGGCGGAAAGCCTGGTCCGCATAAAATCCAAGGAATCGGGGCCGGCTTTATCCCTTCGATCCTCGATACGGAGATTTATGAAGGCGTCCTTCAAATCACGACGGACCAAGCGTTCGAATATGCCCGACTCGCGGCGCGTACGAACGGTGTCCTCGGCGGCATCTCGTCAGGTGCGGCCATCGCTGCAGCAGTCGACACGGCCAAACGACTCGGCAAAGGCAAAAACGTGCTCGCAATCATCCCGTCGAACGGGGAGCGATACTTGAGTACGCCGCTTTATCAGTTCGACGAAGAATCGGACAGCGTTCGTTCATAAGGAAAAGGGGCAGTTACCGAGAGACAACTTCTTTCGGGAACTGCCTTTTCTTGTGTACAATTAAAGGCATGAACTAGAGGAACGGGGGAATGGGATGTGAGGACGACAGCGTTCAAAACAATCCGGATGACAAAAGAGAGCATGTACGAGACGTATTTGACGTTGACGGAAGGAAAAGAGCGTTACGCGTGGCTCGAGAGTGGTCGAGTCGGGCGGTATACGGTAGCGGGAGTCGAACCGTTCGCTACGCTTCACGTGAAAGACGAGGTTGGAACGCTCACGACCGAGGCCGGGACAGAGACGATACACGGTCGCCCGCTCGATATCGTCGAATCGGTGCGTTCGCGTTTCGTGGCGACACGGCCGACCGGGGCTCCGCCTTTCTTTGGCGGGATGATCGGATACGTCAGTTACGACGTCGCCCGGACGCTCGAACGGTTGCCGCGAGAAGCGGAAGATGATTTGGCGACACCGGACGTATCGTTCTTGTTGTTCGACGAGGTGGCGGTGTTTGATGAAGAAGACTCGGTCTTATACGTGATGGTCACCGGAGACGAGGACGTCGATGTGAAACTTGAACGCTTTGCCGCTCTTTGGCATACGGAGACGCACTATACGTTCGGACCAGTCGCACACGATGCGGTCGAGCGTTCCCGTTCGCTCTCCCGCGAAGAATTTGTCGCGGCGGTCAAGAAGATTCAACACTATATCGTCGAGGGCGACGTGTTTCAAGTGAATTTGAGCGTCAGGCAATCCGAACCGCTCCTCGCCGACCCCCGTCACGTTTACGATACGCTTCGACGCATGAATCCTTCCCCGTACATGGGCTATTTTAAGGATGATGCTTTGACGATGGTGTCGGCTTCTCCGGAACTGTTGATCGAAAAGCACGGGTCCGCGATCTCGACTCGCCCGATTGCGGGGACGAGGCCGCGCGGTCGCGACGAGAAAGAAGACATGGAGTTGGCGCGCACGTTGCTCGACAATGAGAAGGAGCGGGCCGAGCACGTCATGCTCGTTGACTTGGAGCGCAACGACCTCGGCAAAGTGGCGGCGTATGGGACGGTGCACGTCGATGAGCTGATGGTCATCGAGAAGTATTCCCACGTCCAACATATCGTCTCGAACGTCCGCGGGATGATACGTCCCGATGTGTCCGGTGCCGAGGCGCTCGGAGCAATGTTCCCAGGTGGAACGATCACCGGCGCCCCGAAAATTCGAACGATGGAGATCATCGAGGAGCTTGAACCGGTCCGCCGTGGAATTTATACGGGGTCGTTCGGCTGGATCAGTTGGGATGATGACCTCGTCTTCAACATCACGATTCGGACGATGGTCGTCAAAGACGGCATGGCCCACGTTCAAGCTGGTGCTGGTATCGTCATCGATTCCGATCCGGCCGCAGAATATGAAGAATCGCTGTCGAAAGCGAAAGCGCTATGGGCGGCGAAAGCGTCAACGGAGGCGACGACATGATATTACTCATTGATAACTACGATTCATTCACTTACAACTTGGTCCAATACTTCGGGGAACTGGGCGAGCAGATCGTCGTCCGGCGAAATGACGACATCACGCTCGAAGACATCGACACGTTAAGTCCGGACTATCTCGTCATCTCACCAGGGCCCTGTACGCCGAACGAGGCCGGGATCAGCATTGAGGCGATTCGTTCGTTCGCCGGTCGTATCCCGATTCTCGGCGTCTGTCTCGGGCACCAAGCGATCGCGCAAGCGTTCGGCGGTGAAGTCGTCCATGCCGAACGTCTCATGCATGGAAAGACGTCGCCGATTCGCCATGACGGGAAGACGATTTTTACGGGAATCCCGCAAGAGACGATCGTGACACGGTACCATTCGCTCGCCGTAGCCCGGGAGTCGTTCCCCGACTGTCTCGAAGTGACGGCGGAAACACAGGAAGGCGAGATCATGGCGCTACGGCATAAGTCGTTGCCAATCGAAGGGGTCCAGTATCATCCGGAGGCAATTTTGACGGAACACGGCAAAGAGATGGTTCGAAACTTCATTGAGGTATACCGCCATGTGGCTTTGGCATAACGGCGAATTGCGCGGAAGCGATGAAGTGACGATTCCCGTATACGATCACGGCTTTCTATACGGGATGGGCTTGTTCGAGACGTTCCGAACGTTTGAAGGACACCCGTTTCTATGGGACGCGCATTGGGAGCGACTAGAGAAAAGCATGGAGGCGCTTTGGATCGACCTCCCATATAAGAAACAAGACATCGAGCAGGCGATCCAAGACGTCACCCGTCAAAATAACGCGCCGAACCTCTATATCCGGCTCAACGTCTCCGCGGGAGTCGCACCGCTCGGTCTTCATGACGGACGTTACGTGCGACCGAACGTGACGCTCCTTGTCAAACCGTTGCCCGACGCGTTCGAACCGGTCGAGAAGACGCTTGAGGCGCTCCCATTTCCGAGAAGCCGGCCCGAGGCGGCGTTCCGGCTGAAATCTCATCATTATATGAACAACATTCTCGGGAAGCGCGCGCTCGTCGACCGAACAGCGGAAGGGTTGTTCGCGGATGAGACTGGACGCGTCGTCGAAGGTCTCGTCTCGAACGTATGTTGGACGGACGGTGATGGCCGGCTTTGGACGACCCCGCTCTCGACAGGGGCTCTGGCCGGGGTGACCCGTCAGTGGGTGATCGACACGTTTGACGTCTCCGAACGCGACGTGACGTTCGCGCAACTGGCCGAAGCGACCGAAATTTGGCTCACAAATTCGGTACAACAGATCGCCCCGGTGACGGAATTTGCAGGGAAGCGTTTCCCGGGACGACGAGGAGAACATTTTATCGACGCCTGGTCGGTTTTGATCCAGACGATTGAAAAGGAGAGTGCGAAATGACAAACGTGATGGGCATTTTAAACGTGACGCCGGATTCGTTTTCGGATGGCGGGCGCTATACGGCGCTTGATGCTGCGGTGGCGCACGCGAAGCAACTCGTCATAGACGGCGCCGACGCGATTGACGTCGGGGGTGAATCGACTCGCCCGGGGGCACAGCTCGTTTCAGCTGAAGACGAGATCGCCCGGGTCGTGCCGGTCATCCGTCGTTTGAAACAAGAGCTAGACGTGTTAGTCTCGATTGATACGTATAAACCGGAAGTGGCGCGAGCGGCGCTGGAAGCGGGAGCTGACATCATCAATGACGTCTGGGGTTCGAAGTGGGGAGATCGTTCGATGGCGGACGTCGCCAAAGCGTTCAACGTTCCAATCATCCTTATGCATAATCGCAACAATCGAAATTATGGTCACTTTATCGAAGAAGTCGTCGGTGACATGCAAGAGTCGATTGAAATTGCCCACGAAGCCGGGGTGCCGGATGAATTGATTTGGCTCGACCCGGGCATCGGGTTCGCCAAAGATTATGAACAGAACTTGGAGCTCTTGAATCGACTCGACGTCATCACGAACCTCGGCTACCCGGTATTGCTTGGAACGTCACGCAAGTCCTTCATCGGACAAGCGCTCGACTTACCGACCGAAGAGCGGGGGGAAGGGACGATCGCGACGACGTGTCTCGGTATTATGAAAGGCTGTGCCTGGGTAAGGGTTCATGACGTGCTCGCGAATAAGCGGGCAGCCCGGATGATGGATGTAATGTTAGGAGGCGGACAACGTGGATAAGATGTATGTGAACGGAATGCGCTTTTACGGGTATCACGGTGTGTTTGAAGAAGAGAATCGGCTCGGACAACGGTTTCATATCGATTTGATGTGTGAACTGGATCTCGCGCCAGCCGGCCAGTCCGACAATTTGGAAGACGGCGTCAGTTATGCCGGGCTTTATCAAGTGACGGAAGACATCGTCACGGGGGAAGCGGTGAACCTTCTTGAAACACTTGGCGAGCGCATCACGAAGGCGGTGCTCGCCCATAGTGAGAAGATTCAAGCGGTGACGGTGAAGGTCATCAAACCGGATCCGCCCATCCCTGGGCATTACGATTCGGTTGCCATTGAGATGACACGGAGGCGAAACGGATGATTTATGTCGCACTCGGTTCAAACATTGGAGAGCGGGCAAGTTATTTGCATGAAGCGATTCAAGCGATGGAAGCGGACGGCCTTCAAGTGACGAAACAGTCGGCCGTGTACGAGACGGCACCGGTCGGTTATACTGAGCAACCTTCGTTTTATAATATGGTCGTTGAAGTGGCGACGACGCGGTCGGCGGAGGAAGTACTGTCACTCTTACAACAAATCGAACAGCGGCTCGGGCGGGAGCGGTTGTTCAAGAACGGACCTCGCACGATCGACCTTGACATCTTGGTGTTTAACGGCGAAGATATACAATCGAAGCACTTATCTGTACCGCATCCGCGGATGCATGAACGCGCTTTTGTCCTTGCCCCGCTTGCGGAGATTGCTCCGTCGCTCGAGGTGAGAGGAAAGACGGTTCAAAAGCTGCTCGTCGCCCTTCCGGAGTCGGAACGAAGCGATGTCATTCGGCTTGAACCGTTACAGTCACTTGTCAATCCGGTGTAACGTCAGTAAAAGGAAGTGGATCTATGTCAGGATTTAAGATTGGGAACGTGGACATTAAAAATCGGGCGGTCCTTGCCCCGATGGCCGGCGTCACGAATCCGGCGTTCCGACTCATCGCCAAAGAGTTCGGTGCCGGACTCGTCTGCGCTGAAATGGTAAGTGATAAAGGCATACTGTTAGAGAACGCTCGTACGTTACGGATGCTCTATGTAGATGAACGTGAGAAGCCGCTCAGCTTACAGATTTTCGGTGGGTCGAAAGAGACGCTCGTACGGGCGGCTCAATACGTCGACCAAAACACAAACGCCGATATCATTGATATCAACATGGGATGCCCTGTCCCGAAAGTAACGAAATGCGAGGCGGGCGCAAAATGGTTGCTTGACCCTGATAAAGTCTATGAGATGGTGGACGCCGTCTCGAACGCTGTCGAAAAACCGGTGACCGTGAAGATGCGTCTCGGTTGGGATGAAGAGCATGTCTATGTGCTAGACAACGTCAGAGCCGCCCAGTCAGGCGGGGCCGCGGCGATTGCCATTCATGGACGTACCCGTTCCCAACAATATGAAGGAACGGCGAATTGGGACTGGATCGGTGAGGCGAAAAAGATTGCGACCGTCCCGATTATCGGCAACGGCGATATCTCGACGCCGCAAGAAGCGAAGCACGCGATCGACCATTATGGCGTCGATGCCGTCATGATCGGGCGAGCGGCACTCGGGAATCCGTGGATGCTCTATCAGACGGTGCAATATTTAGAGACAGGTGAACTCCCGCCGGAACCGGCAGCGCGTGAGAAGATTGATATTTGTATGTTGCATCTCGATCGTCTGATGGCCATCAAAGGTGAGCTGACCGCGGTACGTGAGATGCGCCAACATGCGGCCTGGTATTTGAAAGGTCTAAAAGGAAGCGGTCCGGTCCGTAAGCAAATCAATGAAGTTGAATCTCGGGATGCGTTCGGGATTGTGCTGTATCATTTTGTCGAACAGCTCGAGCGACAAATGCAAGAAGTGTGAACTAGTGTAAAAAAGTGATTTATGGTAAGCTTGTTTGGCGAAAAAGCGATACGCAATGAGCGAACGGCTTAGGCTGTGCTGTTGGCCATCAGGTCGACAGTTTTTTATTAGAGAGAAACCTAATACGTATAGAGGAGTGAATGGAGTAGTGAGTCACGAGTTGGAAATGAACGACCAAATGCAGGTGCGTTTTGAGAAGATGACCGAGATGCGTGAACAAGGGCTTGACCCGTTCGGACGTCGGTTCGAACGCTCTGCCCATGCCGGTGAATTACATGAGCAGTATGAGGCGATTGAAAAAGAAGCCTTGGCCGAACAAGACGTCGAAGTGACGCTTGCCGGACGAATCATGACGAAACGTGGAAAAGGGAAAGTGTTCTTTGCCCATATCCAAGACGTAACAGGACAAATCCAAATCTACGTTCGTAAAAATGACGTAGGTGACGAACCGTTCGATTTATTTAAATCATCTGACCTTGGAGACATCGTCGGTGTGAAAGGGAAGTTGTTCAAGACGAATGTCGGCGAATTGTCGATCCATGTTGAGGAGTTCGAACTCTTGACGAAAGCGCTTCGTCCGCTTCCTGATAAATATCACGGCTTAAAAGACGTCGAGCAACGCTATCGCCAACGTTACTTGGATTTGATTACGAATAACGATTCACGTCAAACGTTTATTTTGCGTAGCCGCATCATTTCAGAAATCCGGAACTTCTTAAACCACCGCGGTTACTTGGAAGTTGAAACACCGATGTTGCACACGATCGCAGGTGGAGCAGCGGCTCGCCCGTTCCTTACGCATCACAACGCCCTCGATATGGAGCTTTATATGCGAATCGCGATCGAGCTTCATTTGAAGCGTTTGATTGTCGGTGGTCTCGAGCGTGTGTATGAGATCGGACGCGTCTTCCGCAATGAAGGAATCTCAACACGCCATAACCCAGAGTTCACGATGATCGAATTATATGAAGCGTATGCGGACTATAATGACATCATGGACTTGACGGAAGAACTCGTCGCTCACGTCGCTAAAGAAGTTCTCGGCACGACGGACGTCCAGTACGGTGAAGATACGATTCACCTCGGAGTCGGTTGGAAACGGGCCCACATGGTGGATCTAGTAAAAGAAGAGACAGGTGTGGACTTCTGGCAACAGATGTCGGACGAAGACGCGCGCGCACTGGCGAAAGAGCACGGCGTCGAAGTTCAAGACCATATGACGTTCGGTCATATCGTCAATGAATTCTTTGAGCAAAAAGTCGAAGAGACGTTACTTCAGCCGACGTTCGTCACCGGGCACCCGGTAGAAGTATCACCGCTTGCGAAGAAGAACGACCAAGACCCGCGTTTCACGGATCGCTTTGAATTGTTTATCGTTCGTCGCGAACACGCGAACGCATTCACGGAATTGAACGATCCAATCGACCAGCGTGAACGGTTTGAAGCCCAGTTGCTTGAGAAAGAAGCAGGAAACGATGAAGCGCATGAACTTGATAATGACTTCTTGGAAGCACTTGAGTATGGCATGCCGCCAACGGGTGGTCTCGGAATCGGGATTGACCGTTTAGTCATGTTGCTTACAGATGCACCTTCGATTCGTGATGTCTTACTTTTCCCGACGATGCGTCATCAGCAGTAATAGTCTTCAATTCGCAGAGACACACCCGTTTCAGTCCAGCTGAAGCGGGTGTTTTTATGTGCAGGAACTTATCACTAAATATTATTTTTAAAAAGTTTTCGAAAAACACTTGCCTTTTAATTGAACATACGGTAAATTAATAAACGTTGCCGCTGATGGCAGCGGAAAGAATTAAAAAAGTGGTTGACAACTGTGTCGATGACTTGTATTATTTTAAGAGTCGCCAATGAGCGGCAGACGAACTTTGAAAACTGAACGATGAGGTAAAAAAAGTTTTACAAGTTTTGATTGAAGCGCAAGCTTCGTCATTTTCAAGAGCTATATCAAATTCTTTGGAGAGTTTGA
>NZ_JTLB01000031.1:0-102364 GCF_000798975.1 Exiguobacterium sp. ZOR0005
AAAAAAGAGCCAATCGGCTCTTTTTTTAACGTGGATTATCGTTTTTTTCGTAAATCGGGTTCATGTATTCCGTCGTCGAGTAGAAACGTGGCACGACGAAGAACAAGATGAGTGCTGGAATCGCAATCAACAACAACATGATCAACACAGGCAACCAGTAGACGACTTTTTGTCCGAGCATGTCGATGTTCGCATCAGCAAACTCGGTCGCACCTTCGACTTCACCGAGGTCGGCCGTCGCTAAAATCTTGTTGTCGGTCGCGTCAAAGTAATGGAACTCTGTTTTACGCGTGATGAAGATGCCGTCACGAATCGTGTCGAGCTCGACGACCGCTGCAATGATCTCATTTCCGTTCGAAGACGTGAGTGTCTCTTGCTTGATGATTTCCGCAGTTCCTTCTTTGTAGTCATAATGCGTTGCCTTCAAGTCCTCTTCTAGGGCGTCCAAGAACGCCTCGTTAGCCGAGGTATTAAGTGGTGCGATTGTTAGAATGAAGATTACTGCAAGCAGGCTTGCCCATGCTTTTTTCAACATCCCCATGTTCCCCCTTCTCTAATTCCAATTTAGCGTCATTCCTATTGTACCAAGAAGAAAGAAAAAAGTGTGAAGAAAATGCTATTAAAATAAGAAAAAAGCGTGTCAAATTTTCGGACGGAACGCGGCCTCCATCCGATAAATCGGCTGTCCCATTGCGCTGAAGCGCTCTTCGTACTCGGTACGAACGTTGTCAGCCGGCTCGTTCACGTGAAGATCGAGTGAAATATCTGTGAAGTACATCCCGTATTGGCTCATGCTTTCGAGCGAGTATTCGAACAAACTGCGGTTATCCGTTTTAAAATGGATTTCTCCTCCGCGCGGTAAGACCGACTCGTACGTGGCAAGGAACGTTTTATACGTCAATCGACGCTTCGCGTGGCGTGTCTTCGGCCATGGATCCGAGAAGTTCAAGTAGACGCGGTCGACCTCTCCTGCTTCGAAATAATCGACGAGTTGCTTGGCGTCGACCGTCAACACCCGTACGTTCGGCATCGGTGTTTCGACAAGTTTTTGGACGATCGAGACGGCAACGCTCTCGAAAAGCTCGATCGCGATAAAATTGACGTCCGGATGTTGTTTGGCCATTCCTAAGATGAATTGTCCTTTCCCTGACCCGACCTCGATGAAGAGCGGGTGGTCATTGCCGAACTCGGTTGCCCAGTTCCCTTTCAACGACGCGGGATCAGTGATGAAGACGTGTTCTTGAGCTTGCATATAGTCTTTCGCCCAAGGTTTGTGGCGTAATCGCATGTAAATCCTACCTTTCGTTCATGAAATGTTCAAGTTTGATCTGACTGTGCCGCTTCAAGCGAGCAGTCCCCTTGCGATTATACACGAAATCGTTGTTTAATGAACGTATATCATCCTTCCGAGGAGGTTAGATTGATGAGCACGTTGGACCAATTCTTAATTTTTTATGCGGCCCCGTTAACTTTTTTCGCCGCTGTCATCGCGACGTTCGTATGGGCGTTCTTTATGAAACCTGATGATGTATAATGCATATTGAAAGGGATGACCCAGCTGTGGGCCATCCCTTTTTCTATTTCTATTCGTTCGTTTCGTCGAGAAGTTCTTGCAAGACGGAAAGTCCCTCTTGTCGCTCCATCTCACTCTGCTCCCCATAAATCGTGAGCACCGTCTGGGCGATTGCGTACCAGTGCATCCGATTACGCAACGTTTCGGTCAAAGTGACTCCGTATTGCCGGAACCAGTTTTCCCAATTTGTTTCGTCGACATAACTATAGAGCACCATCGCCAAGTCAAACGCCCGATCCGCGATGATGGCATCGTCCCAGTCGGTCAAATACAGTTGACCGGACTCGTCTTCGATCCAGTTGTTATGGTTCAAATCCGAGTGGCAGACGACGAGTTCTTGCTCGTCATCGACCGGGCGGTGGCTCATCAACCATTGAACCGCCTCGTCGATCGTCTCGTTCGACTCGTCTTGTCCATAGGCGGCACATTGCCGGAGCAACAGGGCAGACGTGACGGGCGTATGGTCCAATTGTTGTAGCATGAACAATAGCTCTTTCGAATGATGGATTTTCCCAAGCTGGGCCGCCACGTCGGGACGGTTCATGTCGTCCGGGGACAACTCTCGCCCTTCGATGAACTGTTGCGCACTTAGGACATCGCCGTTGAACATTCGCTTCGTCCATAATAATTTCGGAACGATGCCTTCGGCGGATAAAATCGCTAAAAACGGAGACGAGTTCCGCTTGACGAAAATTTTCTGTTGGCGCGTCGTCGCCACGTATGCCTCACCTGTGATCCCACCTGCCGAGGCGACCGTCCACTCCTCGCCGAGCGCACCGATTATATCTGAATACATATTCATCACGCTCAAATCTCATAAGAAATTAAAAAGATACAATCACCATATTAACACGCGATAATCGTCATTGACAACGACTCGACTTGAATCTCGACTGGATTCCGGACAATCGGTGTGAGGCTAGCCCGCTCCCCTTGAACGTAGACGTTCCATTCCCCGTCCGCATGGAACGTGACGTCGCCATGCGTTCCATTCAAATACACACGTACCCGTTGCCAAGCGTCATAGGAATGACTCGCCGTCACTTCATAGGCGATGACGCCGGGCGGAGACGGGAGGAACTTGAACTGTTCCACTACTTTTTGCCGGGTGTCGAACCGGAAACACGTATGACGACGCCGTAATTTGAGCAACGTTTTTACATATTCGACTTCAGCGAGCCGTTCATCGCGCAAGTCCCAGTCGAAATGGTTGATGCGGTCTGGGGCGTTGTAACTGTTTTCGACCCCTTGTTTCGTCCGTCCGAACTCTTGGCCGGCATGTAAAAACGGGACGCCTTGTGACGTGATGACAATAGCCGTCGCAAAACGTTGCATGCGTAGTCGCGTCGCCTCATCCGTCTCTTCACAGGCGAGCTGGAGCTTGTCATACGTCGTGTAGTTGTCGTGTGCTTCGACGTAGTTGATCGTGTACTGTGGACTCGGGAAACGTCCGACGGTCACGTTCGGGATTTGGACCGCACCGGTGAGACATTCCCGCAGCTCCCATTCGCGCCATTCGTTCCCAGAGACGAATCCCTGCTCTCGGTCATTGAACGTGGAGCCTTTGAGCGCGTCGCGCATCATGTCGTTGAAATGACCGATCCTTGGCATATGGGCCGCATTGTGGGACGTCGCTTTCACAGATGGGCTAAGCGGCGTCGCTAAATCCCATCCTTCCCCGTACATGAGGATCGACCGGTCGATCTTATCGAGCGCAGCCCGGACTTGGTTCATCGTCTCGACGTCGTGGATCCCCATCAAGTCGAATCGGAATCCGTCCACGTCGTACGTGGTCGCGAAGTACGTGACACAATCGACGATCATGCGGCGCATCATGTAACGTTCGGAGGCGGTATCATTGCCGACACCGGTACCGTTCGCGACTGTCCCGTCATGCTCATAACGGAAATAGTAGTACGGGACGAGAGCCTCGAGCGACGATTGCTCCCGTACGTAGACGTGGTTCATGACGACGTCTACGACGACCCGAAGCCCGGACCGATGCAAATCGGAGACGAGTTGGGCGTATTCTGACACCCGAGCGAGCGGCGCGAGCGGATTCGAGGCGTAACTTCCCTCCAGGGCGAACCAGTGAATCGGATCGTACCCCCAGTTGTACGGCATGCGCGTCAACTCGTCGACACTGCCGAAGTCATGGACCGGCAATAGCTGAATGTGCGTGACGCCGAGTTCTTTTATATAGTCGAGGCCGGCGCTGTGTCCGACGCTCGTCAAGAGCCCCGTTTCAGCGACACTGCCATATAATCCTTTCAATCGGCTCGTCGATGACGGGTGACTCGTGAAATCCCGGATATGGAGTTCATAGATGACAGCATCGGTCGCTTTCCTTAGCGGCGTCCGCTCGGTCGTCTCGACGTGTTCGGCGATATGCGCTTCGACATCGACCAATACGCCAAATTCGCCATTAACGCTGACGGCTTTCGCGTAAGGGTCGACGACGTCATTCGTTTCAACTGGCGTTTTGACGTGAAGGCGATAGAGCAAGCCTTCATAAAGTCGTGGAACTTCGGCATGCCAAACGCCACGGGCTTGTCTCGTCATCCGGAAACGCTCGATTTCGCGATGCGTCTCCTCATCGTGCACCGTCACCCAGATCGAGAACGCGACCGGTGACCAGACGAACGCCTCGATGTCGGTCGAACCAAAGACGAGCCCGAGCGGCCCATCGTAGGCATACCGACGCTCGAATTCTTCAGTCTGAACGATTTCTCGCGGAACGACGACGATCGTTTTGTGGCCTGGATGAAAGACTGTATAGACGGTTTCTAATGAGACGGGCCGCGTCAATTTCAAGTCACGTTCAATCATTCCCGTCTCGGTCCATCGCTCTTTGACGACGGTGTATTCGATTGGGCGACCGTTCTGCTCGATTTGAACGGGAATGGCAACATATTCAGGGACAACTTCAAGCCGGATCAGTTCGAACGACAGAAGCGATGCCCGTTCGATTGTCGCATGGGTTGTCGTTTGCTGGTCTGGTGTGTGATGCATACGTGTTCCATCCTCTCCTACCTACTGGTCCAAAAATTGTCGAAACGGCATCTGTGCTGTCTGATCTAGTAGTGTCGCCACATCTCGAATTTGTTGGGCTTTGACGATCGGGGCACGCCCGTTCACTTGTCTCATCCATTGGTCATAATCTGACCGGGAAACGAACTGGGTCGTACTGGATGTAGGAACGTGATCGAAATAGCCGTTCGGGGCCACCGTTACTTTTTGGAAAACCCCGTCATAGGACGGAAGAAACTGACGAACGATCTCTTCTGTGCGTGTCAATGCGATAAGCGGATTGACTACACGGTTATTTTCCCCTTTGAGCGGTTGATGAATCCACGTCTTCTCTTTTGATATGTGGTAAATACTTCGGTCCCCGTCGAGCCATTCGACCATATAAATGTGCGACGGACCGATGATGAGATGACTCAGTTCCACAGTCGCCCCGTTCCAGTTGACGACGGGACGATACATGAAGAAATGTTTCTCGTTCCACTCCAACAGCATTCGGCGGTACCCATACTCGCGCAGAAACGCCAGCATCGGAACGTCCGCTTCTGTCGCACCTTCGCAAGCGAATTGCAATTTTTGAATCCGGCGCCTTGCCGTCAACATCGCTTGAAATTGCGTATCCGTCAATGGCGTCGGCTCCAATTTGATTCGCTCCACGCGGCGCCAAAACTTCCACCACGGGTTCTCGAACTCGATCACTTCAGGCGGATTCAACCGATTCAACTCATGAAGACGTTGAAGGCGCGCCGTGTCCGACTCCACGTATTCTTGGTAGCGATTGTACTGGTCTAAAACGTTTCGTTCATACTTTGAGATTACGTCAAAAATTTTAATCGGGATCGCCATGACTCCTCCTCTGAACGCGCTAGCGGGAATACGTCAATCGCCTCATATGCCGGTTTATGACCCGGATTGATTCGATATAGTACGACAGCGTCGATCTTCTCTATAATATTAAACGCGGGAGCGACATGGGGCGCGATCGTCCCGCTGTCCCATTTTTTCGCGAGTGTGACGTGAGGGACGAACGGCTTCCGATCGAGCGCCGGAATATCTTCAGACAACCGGCCCCGTAACTCACTCACAAACGTCATAAGTGCTTGTTCCGGTTCCGGCACGATCGTCAACACACGCGGGCGATCCGATCGACCGAAGTGGTCCAATCGTTGAAACGTCAACGTGAAGGGTGACGTTTCGTCCGCCACGCGCTTCGTGATTTCTCGGACCGCCTCAACTTGGTCATCGTCTAACGCACCTAAAAATTGAAGCGTCACGTGAAATTCGTCAGGTCGATAAATGCGATGATACGAATAGTACGGCAAGACCTCCCGTTGAATCCGTTCAAATTCCGCGGACTCGATCGGCAACGCTAAAAAGTAATGTGTCGACATCGACTTCACCCTTTCCGATGGAACCGTCGTAGTCCCAAGAATAAAAGCGCACCTGCGAAGCTGACCGCAGTGTACATCCAAAATACACCGATGATGCTGTCATATTCAATGATGATTCCACTGAGCTGGTTGAATCCGGCCGTCGCCAAGCCCGATGTGACAGCCATGTAGACGCCGATCGCCGTCGACGTCACGTTTAAGCTGACGAGACTGCGAACGAACTGCAAAGCTACAGGGATGAGCAAACCGACAACGAGTCCTTGGACGATCGCGAGCAACCAAACGACCCAAAGTGGCGGCTCGAAAGCCAACCATCCGTTGCGTAAAGCCGAGATGAAGGCGGCGCCTGCGAGCACGTTTACCGTCCCAAGGCGGAAGACGATCTGATGGGCCACTTTCATGAACGGGATCTCACAAAGTACGGCGACTAAAAACAATGTCCCGATGAGCGTCGTCGAGCCTCCGATGCTCGTCACATAAATACCGAAGTAATAGTTGTTCGCATAAATCGGACCGAACACGAGCATCCCGCCGATGAGAAACGCGACGAACTGCTTGTTCCAAACGGCTGACCAAGCGAACGGTGCGACTGCGGTTGGGCGCGGGGCCTCGACTTCAGAGATTTGTCTCAACACGACGCTCCCGATGACGAGTACGATGGCACTGAGAAGAAACGTGCTCGACAACCCCCACGCCGTATCCGAGATTCGACCCATCATGAAGACGGCGATGGCAAATCCGGCTGAACCGTACAGACGGATGGCCCCGTAATCAATTTTAGCACGGGCCGTATAGTCGAGCGTCATCATATCGACGAGCGGGATGTGGGCACATTGGAAGACCGACCAGGCGACCATCAACAAGACGATCCATACATAAGCCGTCGCAAACAAGAATGTGAGCGATAACGCGGCCGCACCAACCATCGCGAGCACGAGCCAAGCCCGGACGCGACCGGTCCGATCGGCGAGCATCCCCCAAAGCGGTTGGACCCCGATGGAGAGAATTGGCAAAATGGCCACGATTGTCCCGACCTCGCTCGGTGACAAATCGAACCGATCCTGCGAGAAGAACAAGGCCATATAGGGGATCAGTGCACCTTGGGCGAAGAATATAGCAACATAGATGGATTGAAATAAACGTTTTTGCTGGTTCACAACAAACTTCCTTCCTAACAGACAGAGAGCTGACCAGTTCAGTCAGCTCTCTGAGTCTTTTCATTTAGCGAGCTCATAGATGGCTTCCGCATAGATTGCGGCCGCCCGGAACAAATCTTCAATTTCCATATATTCATCGACTTGGTGCGCGACGTCTTTCGCGCCCGGGAACAAGGCGCCGAACGCGACACCCGCTTCGAGCGAACGGGCGTACGTCCCGCCGCCGATCGCCATCAAGTTAGCCGATTCGCCCGTCTGACGTTCGTAGACGGCTTGCAACGTCTTGACGAGCGGATGGTCCTCTGCCACGTGATGCGGCGGCATATGATGACGTGTCGTCAACTCGAAACCGAACGACAAGGCGATTTCTTTCAAGTTTTGCAATCGTTCCGGGAACTTTGCCGTGTACGGGTAACGGATGTTGAGCGTTGCCGTGCGTTCATCCGCGCTATAACGGAACACGCCGCCGTTAACGGTCAAGTCACCCGTCTCATCACTCGCCTCGATGCCTAGCGAGATGCCCCGCGAGTCGGCGAAGACGTGGCGGACGAATTCGATGTAGCGCTCGCCTTGGATGTCGAGCGAGAGCGGCAACAGGAATCCGGCGAGCACGTAGGCCGCATTTACGCCATTGTCCGGCTCCATGGCGTGGGCAGCCACGCCTTTCATCGTAAACGTGTACTCGCCCCGGTCGTACACACACGTCCCGTCCGCTTCATATTTCTCTAGATACGCTTCAAATTTCTCTTCTAGAACATCGTCCGTCTTTAACACGGCGGTTGCAAAGTCAGGCACCATGTTCGGGCGTTCGCCACTCATGAACGAGCGTAACTCATACTTCGCTCCTGACGTGCGCTGGATTGGGACTTGCTTCAAGACACCGTCGTATAACCCTTTCTCAGCGTTGATGATCGGGAAGTCGGCGTCAGGTGCAAATCCGTACGTCGGCATTTCTTCTTGTTTGAAATATTCCCGGACACAGCGCCACTCGCTCTCCTCATCACAGCCGGCGATGAGGCGGACTCGTTTCGAGAGCGGTAAGCCGAGCTCTTTGACGATTTTGAGGCCATAATAAGCGGCGAGCGTCGGCCCTTTATCGTCGTTACTTCCACGCGCGTAGATTTTTCCATCGACAATCGTCGGGTTGAACGCCCCATACGTCCACCCTTCCCCGGCCGGCACGACATCCAAATGGCAAAGAATGCCGACGAGTTCTTCGCCTGAACCATATTCTAAATGTCCCGCATAACCGTTCACGTCTTTCGTCGTGAACCCATCGCGCTTACCGAGCTCAAGCATGTAGTCGAGGGCGCGACGCACTTCGGGACCAAACGGCTCGTTTGGCCCGACCTTCGATTCGTCAAGGACGCTCGGGATTTGAAGCAAGCCTTTCAAATCGTCTAAAAACGCCTCTTCTCGTGCATCGATTTCCTGTCTCCAGTTCATGTTAATCTCCCCTTTACGAATGTACTCTCCCTTACTAGTATATCCAAATGTTAGAAAGACGAACATTCATTTCGAAAATATTTTTTCGTTCGTCTTTTATCGATATTATAATCGTTTTACAATATCTTCATTCGATATTTACGTTCATAACAACAACTTTACAATTTGATTGTTCGTGCTTTTCACTTGCAATTATTCGTCAGAGCGTTATACTGAAGATGTAATTTTAGAAAATAACAATTTCATATTTCATTTTGTCGTCCGTAGGTTTTGTCTTTCATCATTCTACGCATTGGGAGGTCATCCAATGAAAGGTTCAACAGATCGTATGCTAACCCGTATTAAGTCAATTTATTTGTTTATTAATGAGAGGGAATGCGTTACCACTTCAGAACTAGTAGAGGAGTTCGGGATCACATCACGCACCGTACAGCGTGATTTGAACGTACTTGAATACAACAATCTTGTTGAAAGCCCGAGCCGCGGCACGTGGACATCTTCAAAACGTTCGCTCAAAACGGCAAACTGAATAAAATTACGAGGGATCCTGTGTAACGGGATCCCTTTTTCATTGAAAAAAGAGCCTATGGAGGACGCTCCATAGACTCTCTTGTTTACGTGGTGAGTTGATCTACCTCGGCTGCGGTCAGTTCCCGATATTCACCCGGGGCGAGCGCAGGATCGAGTTCGAGCGGACCGATTTGGACGCGCTCGAGTTGTTCGACGTGCTTGCCGACGGCCGCGACCATCCGCTTCACTTGATGATACTTTCCTTCTGACAACGTCAAACGGATCGTCGAGCGACGACCGTTCCGACTAAGCACTTCGAGCCGGGCCGGCTTCGTCGTATAGCCGTCCTCTAGCTCGACGCCTTCGGCAAAGTGGCGGACGTCGTCGACCGTCATCTCGCCATCGACCTCGGCGACGTACACTTTGTCGACGTGTTTACGCGGAGACATGAGCGCATGATTGAACGCCCCGTCGTTCGTCAAGAGCAATAGGCCCGTCGTGTCTTTATCGAGACGTCCGACCGGGAACAACTCGTAATGGGCATACGATGGATCAATCAACTCGATCACTGTCGATTCGACCTTGTCTTCAGTCGCACTGACGACACCGGCCGGTTTGTTCATCATCAAGTAGACGAACGGACGATACTCGACCACTTCGCCTTGGACGGTCACTCGTTCCGTCTCTAGATGAACTTGCCGCTTCGCGTCTTTGACGAGTTGATCGTCGACGCGGACGACCCCTTGTTTCAGTAAGATCTTGACGTCTTTCCGTGAACCATAACCCATGTTCGCTAACAATTTATCAATCCGCATTAGTTCTTCCTCCGATACTGGAATCGTTTTCCTAACAGCTTTCCAGCCAAATGACTGCGCCAGCCGAGATAACCGTAGACGACGAGACCGAGGCCGAAGCCGACGAACGTCGCCCATATGTCATTCCCCCAGCTCGGTACATCGTCCAACGTGACGAACAAGGAACCGTACACGACGATGAACATCGCCGCCCCCATCGCAAACATGAGCATCGTCCGACGCAACAACTGTTTATATGGGAAGTGAAGGGCTCGTTGAATTTTCCACACCATGAGGATGATGGCGACGATATAACCGGCAATCGTCGCATAGCCGGCCCCGATCCCGCCGAGCATGTAGACGAACGGCACGTTCAAGGCGACTTTGGCGAGAAGTCCCATCGCCGTCGCAAAGATCGTGAAATACTGCCGGTTGATCCCTTGCAAGATCGCCGCTGCCACGGAATAGTAAGCGAGGAAAAAGGCACTCGGTGCATAATGAAGCAAGTAAACCCAACCTTCACGGTCGCGCGGGAACAATGTCCCGAACAGCGGTTCCGACAAGGCGACGAGCCCGATGACAGCCGGGATCGTCACGAAAAATGACACTTGGAAAATGTGGTTCACTTGGTCACGGACTTTCGTCATGTCCCCGTGTGTGAACGAGCGCGTGACGAGCGGGATCGTCGCCATCGACACACTGGCCGCGATCGACACTGGAATCAAGACGATCTTATGGGCGTTCCCCGTCAAGAAACCGAACGCCGACGTCGCCTCGGACACCGTCTTACCGGAGTTGAGGAGCGTGTTGACCATCGTCAACTGGTCGACGAACTGGTAGAGCGGTGTCGACAATCCGACCATGACGATTGGAATCGAATAGCTGAGCAGCTCGAGTAAGAGTGACTTCATCGAGCGGACCGGTGTCCCGGCAGGATTTTCAGTCTGGCGATGAATGTCTTTTCGTCTGCGCCAGTACATCGCGAGGACAACGATACTTCCAATCGCGCCGATGAACGCGCTGAACGTCGCAATCGTGACGGCGAGCACTTTCAGTCCGTTCAACTCGGTCGTCTCGACCGCCCCGGTCCCGCCTAACGTTTCGGCGAGTGGTCGAACGAGGTTCGAGTCAGACAAGACGAACAAGACGAGCATCGTTCCGCTCAGCAAGAATAGGATGCGAACGATTTGTTCGATGACCTGGGAAATCGCGGTCGGGGCCATATCTTGATGGCCTTGGAAATAACCGCGGACCATACTCATCGCCGGGATGAGCAAGAGCGCGAAACTGACGCTGCGTGTGACGAGCGTGAGCGAGTCGACGTACTGTTGGTTGTTGTCTGAGTTACGCACCATGAGCTCAGATAGCCACGGGGCCGCGAAAAACAGCACTAAAAACGCGACGACCCCGGTGACGAGCATGAGTTTCATCCCTTGACGGAACAACCGCTGACTCGTCCCGTACTCACCGAGCGCATTATACTTCGCAATGAACTTCGAGACGGCAACGGGGATGCCCGCCGTCGAGATGGCGATCATGAGCGCATAATACGTATACGCCGCCTGATAGAGCGTGACACCGGCAATCCCGACCATCGCTTGGAACGGGAACGTATACAACAGTCCGAGCATCCGGGAAATCAAGTTCCCGGCCGATAAAAGGAGCGTGCCTTTGACGAAGGACTCTCTTCCTGAATCTTGTTTGACGCTTGATGACATGAGTTACCTCCATCTATTTTTGACAACTTGTGAAATGTCTTCGTTTTACAAAACAATCGTTTCTCATTATACTCTTACTGTTGCGGATAATAAAGTTACGATAATTTTACCGATTGATTTGATAGAAACGAGGTATACCATCATGAAAGACGTCATCATCATCGGAGGAGGGCCGAGCGGCCTCATGGCGACTTACGCCGCCGCGAAAGCCGGCGCCAATACGCTCCTCATCGACAAAGGCTCAAAACTCGGACGCAAGCTCGCCATCTCAGGCGGCGGCCGTTGCAACGTGACGAACCGGAAACCGGTCGACGAACTTGTCCAGTTCATCCCTGGAAACGGTCGTTTCCTTTACAGCGCCCTCGCCCAGTTCGACAATCAGTCGATCATCGACTTGTTCACCGGATTCGGCATCCCGTTGAAAGAAGAAGACAACGGCCGGATGTTCCCGGTGACCGATAAGGCACAAGACGTCGTCAACACGCTCTTGCAAGCCATCAGCGACCTCGGTGTCGAGATTCGAAAAAATGCCAAAGTGAAGACGCTCCATTTTAATGAAGCGAACGAGTTCACCGCCGTCGAACTCGAGGACGGTGAACGCATCGAGGCGAGCGCTTGTGTCATGGCCGTCGGCGGTCAATCGGTCCCCCACACCGGCTCGACCGGTGACGGTTATCCGTGGGCCGAGAAAGCCGGCCACACGATCACCGAGCTGTTCCCGACCGAGGTGCCGATCAAGTTGAACGACGACTTTATCGGGACAAAGGAATTGCAAGGGCTGTCGCTTCGGGACGTCGCCCTCACCGTTCACGGAAAAAAAGGGAAGCCGATCAAGACGCATCGCGGTGACATGATTTTCACCCATTTCGGTGTCTCTGGCCCGATCGCCCTGCGCTGCAGCCAGTATACGATTAAAGAACGGAAGCGCAGTAAAGAACGTGTCGTCCTGCTCTCTCTCGACTTGTTCCCGGACATGACGCGCGACGAGCTGTACCAAGAATTATGGAAACAAGTGCAGGCCCAACCGAAACGTGCCGTCAAAAACGTCTGGAAAGGGTTCATCCCGGAACGGATGCTCGACTTGCTGCTCGCTTTCCTATCATTTGGTGAAGAAGACGCGAGTCAGTTAAAAAAGCAGTCGGTCATCGACTTCGCCACCGCCTTGAAGACGTTCGAGCTCCACGCAACCGGCACGCTCGACTTTGACAAGGCGTTCGTCACAGGCGGCGGCGTCTCCGTGAAAGAAGTCGCCCCGCAGACGATGATGTCGAAGAAAGCACCCGGCCTCTTCTTTGCCGGTGAAGTGCTCGACATCCATGGCTACACTGGCGGTTACAATATCACAGCCGCTTTCACGACCGGACATTGCGCCGGATCACATGCGGCACAATTTTCTGCCGTCGAGACGAAATAAGAGCGCGTGGTCATTTGACCACACGCTCTTATTTTTTTGCCATCTGGCGGAGCACTTCGGCCTCAAGTTCCGGCTCTGGCGGCATCCATCCTTCTGGCTTCATGATTTTGTTGTCCGATTCGCGTAAAATCGGTTTCCCGTCCGGACCGAGTTTCGCCATATTCGCCCGTTGTACGATTTCAAACAATGGGACCGGGTCGAGACCGAGCTCGACGAAACTGCCCATGACGAAGTAGAGGGCATCGGTCAAGGCATCGCCTTGACCGACGAGCCGTTCGACGTCGGTCGTCGGTGAGGCTTCTTTAAGCGACTTCTCGACCGCGTTTTCAAACCCTTGTTTGAACGTCGCCACGGCTTGGAGAAACTCTTCCTCGTTTCGTGACGATTGGTGTAAAAATTCGACGACTGCCTCTTCCGCGGTCCATACCGAGCGCTTGACGGCACGGTCGAGCGCGATCGGTTCAGGGGCTTTCGCCTCAGGGTGACCGAACGTCTCATGGAATTGGCGGACTTCTTCATAAAAATATCGTTTGCTCATCTTGTCATCTCCTCATCAGTCGACCGAGACGAACGCATCAAGATCGAACACGTCTGGTCGTACAATTGCAAATATCTCATTGTCTTGCAGGAACATCCCGGTCGAACCGTACACGCGCGGCGTCACCATCTGCCCGTTCATCGTTCCTTCATTCGGGTTGATCGTATATAAGACGAGTTCTTCTGAGTCGAGTACGTAAATCCGGCCTTGCCGTTCGACGAGACCGACACCGCGGAACTTCTCGAACTTTTGTTGGATCGAGGCGCTCATGCCCGTCGTCGTGAGCGCTTTGCGGGATTCGATCGCCCACTCGCTCAACGGTTCGACTTCTGGTGCGGGCTCGTCCGCTTGGAGCGCTTCGTCTTCCGGCGCGACCGCATCCACCTCAATCGTCTCTTCGGTCGGTTCTGATTCCTCATTCGGTTCACTCGTTGACTCGTCTGTCTGCTCGGTCTTCGCTTCAATGATCCGCTCCTCGACATAGAGGAGTTCGACATCAGTCGTTCCAGACTTCCGGTTCATGATGATGAGACGTTCTGTCGCTTGATCATAACCGAGCCCGAACAGACGATCGTCTGGACGGATCCGTTCAATCACTTTCCGTTCTTGCTCGACCCAACGCCCACCTTCCCGTTCGATCGTCACGAGCACACCGTTGGCGGTGACCGCAAAAATTTTCGTCTCCGTGATCATGCGCATGCCGATGAACTCGTTAAGCTTCAAGTCTTGTCCGTCATTATTTAGTTGAAGCGACGAGATGACGCGATTGGCGTTCCCGCTCACTTCGAAAAACTCGAGGTTTTTCGTTAGAACCAAGTAAGCGCCGATCGTATCGCTATAATATACTTCATCGATGTTTTGAATCTGTTCAAGCGCATCAGTCGTATCGACGTCATCCTCGTCAGGCGAGGCCTCGACCGGTGGGAGCGGCGTCGCTTGATGGCTCGTTTGAATGTCGATTTTTTCGAACGTCGCGCCGATTTGTCGTTGAATCTCTTCGTCTGAGAAGACGAACACGTAACAGAGAATCACCCCGACCAACACGGCGAACGACGTCGTATATAGTACGTAAGAACGTTTCATGGACGTTTTGTCCCCTTTTTCTGCAGTATCGCCCTTTAGTGTAACAAACCCATCCGAAAAAGAAAACGGCGTCAAGAAAAAGAAAAGAACATGTGACAATGTCACACGTTCTTCTCGGTCATCCTACGACGATATTGACGAGCTTGCCCGGGACGACGATGACTTTACGGACCGTCTTCCCTTCTGTGAACTCTTGGACGCGCTCGTTTCCGAGCGCCTCCGTCTCGAGGACGTCTTTCGAAGCGTCACGAGCCACATGCATCTTCGCGCGAAGCTTCCCGTTCACTTGGATGACGACTTCAATCGTGTCGCTGACGAGTTTCGACTCATCGAACGTCGGCCATGCCGCGTACGTCAAGTCTTCCGTCATGCCGAGACGTTCCCACAACTCTTCGGCCAAGTGCGGTGCGACCGGGGCGAGCATCTTGATGAAGTTGACCATCTCTTGTTTCGGAAGCGTGTCTTGCTTATACGCCTCATTGATGAACACCATAAGTTGCGAGATCGCCGTATTGAAACGGAGCGCCTCGTAATCTTCGGTCACTTTTTTCACCGTTTGATGATACGTGCGTTCGAAGTCGGCCGTCGGGGCGTTGTCTTCTAGTTTCGTCTGTTCGAACAAACGCCAGACGCGGTCGAGGAAGCGACGGGCACCGTCAAGACCGTTCGTCGACCAAGCGATGGCCGCATCGAGTGGACCCATGAACATCTCATAAAGGCGGAGCGTATCGGCTCCGTGCGACTTGACGATATCGTCCGGGTTGACGACGTTGCCTTTTGATTTCGACATCTTCTCATTGTTCTCACCGAGGATCATCCCTTGGTTATACAACTTTTGGAACGGCTCGTTCGTCGGGACGATGCCGATATCGTAAAGCACTTTGTGCCAGAAACGTGCGTAAAGCAAGTGAAGCACCGCATGCTCCGTACCGCCGATATACAAGTCGACCGGAAGCCAGCGCTTGAGCTTCTCAGGGTCGGCGATCATGTCTTCGTTATGCGGGTCGATGTAGCGGATATAGTACCAGCAACTGCCGGCCCATTGTGGCATCGTGTTCGTCTCGCGACGGCCTTTCTCCCCAGTAACCGGATCCGTGTACGTCAACCACTCATCCGCATTGGCGAGCGGTGACTCCCCTGTTCCTGACGGTTTGATTTCATCGATGATCGGGAGCTCGAGCGGAAGGTCTTCCACCGGTACTGTCTTGAGTGTGCCGTCTTCCATATGAACGATCGGAATCGGCTCGCCCCAATAGCGTTGGCGGCTGAACAACCAGTCACGGAGACGATACGTCGTCTTCGCACGGCCGGTGCCGGCGAGTTCAAGTTCTTCAATGATTTTGGCGATGGCGTCAGCTTTGTTGAGACCGTCCAAGCTACCTGAGTTGACGTGGACGCCGTCCTCGACGTAAGCGGCCTCATCCAAGTTACCGCCTTTGACGACTTCCCGGATCGGAAGATCGAACGTCTGCGCGAACTCGTAATCGCGCTCATCATGTCCAGGTACGGCCATGACCGCGCCTGTCCCATACGTCGACAAGACGTAGTCGGCGATCCAAATCGGGAGTTTCTCGCCGTTGACCGGGTTGATGGCGTATGCACCCGTGAAGACACCGGTCTTCTCTTTGGCGAGGTCGGTCCGTTCAAGGTCCGTCTTCTTCGATACTTCCTCGGTATACGCTTCGATTGCTACCGCTTGTTCCGGCGTCGCGATCGCCTTGACGAACGGATGCTCCGGCGCGAGCGTGACGTATGTCGCCCCGTAAAGCGTGTCCGGGCGTGTCGTGAACACGGTGACGACTTTATCGTGACCGTCGACTTTGAAGTCGACTTCGGCGCCGACCGACTTCCCGATCCAGTTGCGCTGCATCTCTTTGACGCTCTCTGGCCAATCGAGCCCTTCCAAATCATCAAGCAACCGTTCCGCGTATTCCGTGATGCGGAGCACCCACTGCTTCATCGGGACACGGTACACTGGATGGTTGCCGCGTTCTGACAAACCGTCGATGACTTCTTCGTTCGCGAGCACCGTACCGAGGGCCGGGCACCAGTTGACGGCCACTTCATCGACGTAGGCGAGGCCACGGTCGTAAAGTTGCGTGAAGATCCACTGTGTCCACTTGTAGTATTTCGGATCGGTCGTACTAATTTCACGGTCCCAGTCGTACGAGAAGCCGAGTTCTTTCAACTGACGGCGGAACGTGCCGATGTTGCGTTCCGTGAACTCGCGCGGGTCGTTCCCTGTATCTAAGGCGTACTGCTCGGCCGGAAGACCGAACGCGTCCCAGCCGATCGGATGAAGCACGTTGTACCCTTGCATCCGTTTCATGCGGGCGATGATGTCCGTCGCCGTGTAACCTTCCGGGTGTCCGACGTGAAGGCCGGCCCCTGACGGATAAGGGAACATGTCTAAGACGTAGAAACACTCCTTGTCCGGGTCTTCTGTCGTCCGGAACGAGTCGCGCTCTTCCCAACGTTTTTGCCATTTCGGCTCGATGTCTTGATGTTTAAAATAGTCCAAAATTCTTCCTCCTCTGCATAATAAAAAGCCCTCCGCCCCGGTAATGGGACGAAAGGCTTGAAAGCTCTCCGCGGTACCACCCATGTTGCATTTCTGCCACTTGAGACGCCGGTAACGAGGCGTAACTCCGGTTCACCCTACTCTTCGTTCAGGCAAACTGCTCCAAGGCGAGTTCTCGACGTCCATATACCGGTTTGCACCAACCACCGGCTCTCTACAATACAGACAAGACGATACTATTCCTTTTCATCGCGATTATTTATCTCACTTCTTCATTCTATCTCAAGATAAAAAACCGCGTCAACGTCAACTTTTCGTCACGTCTTGATTTGTTTCATCGTCGAGATCGTTTTGACGGCGAAGAACGCGATCAAGCCGAACCCGACTTTGTTCACCAAGTCGGCCACGTTGTAGATCAATTCACGCACCAATTGCACTTCGACCCCTGTCGCAAACAGCGTGACGGCATAGCCGATCGGGTAGATGGCCCAACCAATCAAAATGAACAGCCGCATATTGAGGAGCGCTTTCCGAATCGGTGCCGGCGATGATTCGGCCGCTTTCGTGACGTTCGTGAACAGAAGGTAGATGATATAAATCCACGCCAAACAGCCAATCAAATATCCCCACAGTCCAAGTTGGGTGAAGCCGCCGTTCAAGTTGATCGAGGATTCTCCGAGATATCCGGCGACGATCATGATCACGTCCGCGACGATCAGCTTCGTCAACAACCCCGACTTCATCTTTCCTTTCAGACTGAGCAAGAGGGGAAACTTGACGAGCAGGAGCGGCGTCGTGACGAGCCAGTCGATATACCGTATCTCCGTCGGGAAGCCTGTGATTTCTGACAACAACCCTGTATCGCCGACCGCGTCTTTCATGAAGTAGTAGTGAATCGCAGCGACAAACGTGACGAGCGCCGCGACAGTCGCGACCGAACGATATTCCGGGTCCAAACTGTTCCGTTCCACTAAAAAGTAAAGCGTCGCTGCTGCCATCCCGACAAAACCGACCCAAAACATATACTGTGTCGCCAACACGAGCAAATTGACTTCTTCGTTCATTCTGTCCCTCTCCTTCGTATGAGAACAGACTAAAGACGACAGCTCATTCTATGTGAAAGGATCCTTTACTATATTTTAAATGAAGAGACAAGAGTCGTGTGAATCTGAAGATGCTACCAATATGCTTATCCTTATGATGTTTGACGATTCAATGAACCCGCTTTTGTAAAGAAGAAGAGACCCATCGAACTCAAGACGAACAACAGAATAAAGACGGCGCCCATTCCGAGCATATCGTAGAGCAACCCGGATAACGTCGGACCGACCATCCGGCCGACCGAGGCGGCGATATTGACGAGCCCTTGATACTGTCCGGCTTTCCCTGCCGGTGCAAGTTTGGCGGCAATCGTCGGGACGGCCGGCCAGATGAACATCTCCCCGATCGTCATGACGATCATCGCGACCATGAACATTGAGAACGCACCTGCGAACGGTACGATTGCGAACGCGGCGAGGAAGATGATACCGCCGATGACGAGTTGACGCTTCAAGTCGTCTTCGAATTGACGGAGCATCCGGTTGAGGAGCGGCTGTGCGAACACAATCATCGCCCCGTTCACCGTCCAAAGAAGTGAATACTGGCTAATGGTCACACCAAGCCCTTGCGAGTGGACGGCGATCGTCCCTTGCCACTGGACGTAAACGAACCAAAGGACGGCATACCCGATGGCGACGTACCACATCGACTTCATCGTCGCACCGGACAATGTCGTCGCGGCGGTCTCAAGCTGCGACTCGATGACCGGCCGGGTCGTTTCTTTCAAGTAACGGAACCCGAACAAGAGGACGACGACGAACAAGACCGACAAGAAGAAGTTCGCATAAAAGATCCACTCGATGTTGATGCGCGCCACTTGACCGCTCATCGCCGTACCGACGGCGACCCCGACGTTTTGAGCGACGTAAATTGCGTTGAACGAACGGCGCCCCCCTTCCGGCCAAATTAAACCGGCGAAGGCGTACACCGTCGGGAAGACGAGTCCGCCTGAGAAACCGATGAGTCCGAGCCAGAGCAAATACCCGCTGAACGTCGCATGGAACAACAGAAACCCGAGCGAACTGGCAAGAAGTAACGACACCGCGATCACGAGCGTCGTCTTGCCGCCGAGCCGGTCGAACAGTGTCCCACCGATATAGTTCCCGACGATGGCAAGGGCGGAGTTGACGAGAAGCGCGACGCCGGCAAGCGTCATCGATTCTCCTAAGTAGCCATTGATATATAACGTGTTAAACGGCCATAAAAAAGACGCCGCCGTCGTATTGAGCGCCATCGCGATGACCAAAATCCATATTGAGATCGGCATTTTCTTGTTCACGCCAATTCCTCCTTTCCCATCGCCTTAACGATAAAAATTCGGCACGACGGCCGAATTCAAAATTAGTCCTTCTCCAAGCTAACGGAACGGTCTATAACTGTCAAGAAAAAGTACTCATTCTGAAGTTTGTCACTTGCTTCCTTGTGATAGCATGAGCAAAGAAGGAGAGGATGACCATGAACAATCCATTTGGCGAAGCCAGATACAACAAATTGAATGAGGCGTATCGTCGCGAATACGGCGGCAAAGTATTCAAAGTCCCGCTCGACGGGGGCTTCACCTGTCCGAATCGGGACGGTCTCGTCTCTCGAGGCGGTTGCACGTTTTGCTCTGACGATGGGAGCGGAGACTTCGCCGGGAACGCGTGTGACCCGATCCCGGTCCAGTTCGCGGAAGGGAAAGCCCGGTTGCATCGGAAATGGAAAGACGCGCGTTATATCGCTTATTTCCAGGCGTTCAGCAACACATACGCTCCGGTCGAGCGTTTGCGTGAACTGTTTGAGCCCGCCCTCGAAGAAGAAGGGGTCGTCGGTCTGTCGATTGCGACACGTCCCGACTGCCTGCCGGACGATGTCGTCGACTACCTCGTCGAGTTGAACGGGCGGACGTCTTTATGGGTCGAGCTCGGGTTGCAGACGATTCACGACAAGACCGGCAAGAAAATCAACCGCGGACACGACTATGCGACGTTCCTCGACGGGCTGGCCAAACTGCGGCGCCACAATATCCGGGTGTGCGTCCATATTATTAACGGGCTTCCAGGAGAAACGACGGAGATGATGCTCGACACAGCCCGAGAAGTTGCTAAAATGGACATACAAGGAATCAAGATCCATTTGCTCCACGTCTTGAAACAGACGCCGCTCGCACGGCAATACGAATTAGGATTGCTCGAACTGATGGACGAGAAGACGTATATCTCGCTCGTCTGCGACCAGCTCGAGTATTTGCCTGAAAACATCATCGTGCATCGTTTGACCGGAGACGGTCCGCCCGACCTGTTGATCGGACCGATGTGGAGCCGGCAAAAAATGGCTGTTTTGAACGCCATCCACGCCGAGCTGGAGCGCCGTGATTCCTTCCAAGGAAAAAAGAAGGATGAGATACATGGGATTAATGAGAGTTTTACCGTTCGCGAAACATCTGTTACGTGAACACGCTAAGCCTGGAACGGTCGCCATCGACATGACGGCCGGTAACGGGCATGACACGTTATTTTTAGCGGAACTTATTGAAAACGGCCATGTGTACGCGTTCGATGTCCAAGAAGCCGCGGTCTTCGCCACTCGGCAACGGCTCGAGGAAGCGGGGCTAACGGAACGTGTGAGCGTCATCCATGACAGCCACCATACCGTACGGGAAGTCGTCACGGATGAGACGCGTCCGATCACGGCAGCCGTCTTCAACCTCGGTTACTTACCGGGAAGCGACAAGACGGTCACGACTTCAGGGCAAACGACGATTGACGCCCTCGAACAGTTGCTCGACATCATGGCGGTCGGCGGGGTCATCGTCGTCGTCATCTATCACGGACACGACAGCGGCAAGGCGGAACGGGACGACGTGCTCGCCTACGTCGAAGCACTCGATCAAAAGAAGGCCGGTGTGCTTCGTTACGGCTTCATCAACCAAGTGAACCACCCGCCATTTATCGTGGCAATCGAAAAACGGGCATGACAAAGGCGACTCACGTGAGTCGCCTTTACTTATTCTTGAATCAATTCATAGAACGTCAACAGCGTCTCGGCGAACTTCGTGTTCAATCGTTCATATCCGAAATGTGGGAATCCTTCAAGCCGACGGATGTACACTTGGTCGCCGCCAATCTTGCGGCAAACGTTCAGCGTCAGTTTCACATCGGCGAAACGATCGTCCGGTGCATAAAAACAAGCGAGCGGCAAGCGAGGTAAATGTTTCTTTTCTTCTTGATGCTCGACGATTTCCTCTTCGATTTCCCGGTACTGGGCATAGGTGATCTCCCCGAAGCGTGAAGCTTCTTCCCCGCCTCCAGTGAACGTCATCATGCCGAGCGGCAAATCGGGACGGAACCGGTCGACGGCGCTGGCGACGGCTTGCTTTAACCCGCCGATTTGACGAGACGCATGCCAATCAAACAACGGTGAGATGTACGTCAAGCTGCCGAGCGGCACATCGTACTCTTGCAACAGGCGGTTCGTCAAGAGTGCTCCTAGGCTGAAAGCGACGACATGGATCGGCACTTTATACTGGCCCGCCTCACGGAGTGTCTTCTTGATCAGTTGCTTATGCTCTTCCGCCGTGATCCCGACCGTTTGACCGCTCACGATGAGTACCTCATAGTCTACGCTCAAACGTTGCAAGAACGCCTCGCTGACGCGCGACGAGAACTGGAGCGGATAAACGATCACGATGACCCCTTTTCGTGATGTTTCTTCATATGTCATGCTGTCACCTCATTATTAGTATGTCTGCTTAATTCTATCAAAAAAACATCAGCCGCGACTGATGTTTGGAAGAAAATCCGTCTGGAGTCTTAGCGTGGGTCATAGCGTAAATGGATAAGTTCCATCGGTTGGTCATATACTTCTTCTTGAATCCGATTTAGCTCGGTGAAAGAATGATGGTGCAAAAATCCGATCGCCTGCTCGTTCGAGCTTTCGACGTACAGTTCGATCGGTTGCGTCTTCCGCTCCTCTAGATGCGTCAGCAACTTTGCCCCTAACCCTTGGCGGTGATGGGCCGGGTGAAGATAAAGACGAAGCACTTCCCACACATCGCCTCGGTCGATCGCATGGTAAAATCCGATGACGTCGCCGTCAGACTCGCCGACGATGAACAACTGTTCTTTCGCTTCCTCGCTCGAACTGATGGCTCGGACAATTTCCTCGAGCTGATAAGCCCGTTCCATGACTCTCGATCGCACGTCGTTTGACACACTCGTCGTCGCGAGCGCGATTTCGCGAATCAAAGCGGCATCTTCCGGCACGGCTTCCCTCATCTTCATGACAGCTTCCCCCTTTTGGCCAATCTAGTACTATCATTCCCTCTCGCGCCAAAAATATCCTGCCGTTTCATTACTTTTTCATGTCGAATTCGAACAGAACGTTACTTTCCAATTTGACAAGGGTATAAAGGTACCAATGCCAACTTATAAAGGAGTGTTTGTATGCAACCACCATTACAAAATGACACACAACCTAACAACCCGAACCGTCAGTTTGACCAGCACGAGTCGGGCGGCCCGAAGATCAACGTCGTCACCGGTATGTTGCTCGGTGCCCTCGTCGGCGGTTTGATCGCCATGCTCAGCTCATCGAACCGTGAGAACACGAAACAATCGCTCACGAATGCGAAAGCTTCGGTCGGTGGACTCGTCGACACGGTGAAAGAAGATCCGGCCGGTAAAGCGTCACAAGTGATCGATCAAGTGAAATCCGCCTCAGGCATCATCCAAGAAGTCGCGACAGACGTACAAAACGTGTACGAGAAAGTCGCCGGTGAAGCCGAGACGGTCAAGCAAGACGTGAATAAAGTCGTCGAAACGGCGCAAGAAGCAAGAGCCGACTTGCAAGACATCGGCGAGAAAGTCGTCGAGGCGAAAGATACCGCGCTCGGACAAGACGGTACATCGACTGACCAAACATCAAAATCATAAAAAAAAGGCGACCTTTCACGAGAAAGGTCGTCTTTCATTTGGTTAAGCGAAGCGTTTCGCGCCTTCTTCAAGCACCGCTGCTTTGTCCGTTTGCTCCCATGGGAGTTCAACGTCCGTACGACCGAAGTGGCCGTAAGCTGCCGTCTGCTTGTAGATTGGGCGACGAAGGTCGAGCATCTTGATGATGCCGGCCGGACGGAGGTCGAAGTTCTCACGGATGAGTTCAACGAGCTCTGTCTCGCTCAATTTACCAGTGCCGAACGTATCGACCGCGATCGATACAGGGTGAGCGACACCGATCGCGTACGCGAGTTGGACTTCCGCTTTGTCAGCAAGGCCAGCTGCGACGAGGTTTTTCGCCACGTAACGAGCCGCGTATGCTGCTGAACGGTCAACTTTTGTAGGATCTTTACCAGAGAACGCGCCGCCACCGTGACGAGCGTAACCACCGTACGTATCGACGATGATCTTACGTCCTGTAAGACCTGCATCACCTTGTGGCCCACCAATTACGAAACGGCCAGTCGGGTTGATGAAATATTTCGTATCGGCATCGATGAGCTCAGTCGGGATGACTGCATCGATGACGTGTTTCTTAAGATCCGCTTGAATTTGCTCGAGCGTGATGTCTTCAGCGTGTTGTGTCGAGATGACGATCGTATCGATGCGGACCGGGTTGTTCGCTTCGTCGTATTCGACTGTCACTTGCGTCTTACCATCTGGACGAAGGTAAGCGAGTGTACCGTTCTTGCGGACTTCCGCCAAACGGCGTGACAGTTTGTGTGCGATCGAGATCGGAAGCGGCATGAGTTCCGGTGTCTCTTTCGTCGCATAACCGAACATGAGACCTTGGTCTCCGGCGCCGATTGCGTCGAGTTCTTCTTCGGTCATCTGACCTTCACGTGCTTCGAGTGCTTGGTCGACACCTTGAGCGATATCGACTGATTGCTCGTCGATTGACGTCAAAACAGCACATGTCTCTGCGTCGAAACCATATTTCGCGCGTGTGTAGCCAATCTCACGAACTGTTTCACGAACAACTTTCGGGATATCCACGTAAGTTGATGTTGTGATCTCACCTGCTACAAGCACGAGACCTGTCGTGACAGATGTCTCAGCCGCAACGCGGGCGTTTGGATCTTCAGCTAAAATCGCATCCAAAATCGCATCTGAGATTTGGTCACAAATTTTATCCGGATGTCCTTCCGTGACGGACTCCGAAGTGAAAAGACGACGGTTCAAGTTTGCCATTTCGAAAAACCTCCTATAATAAGGGTGATGTGTGGACGGTACTCGTTCCCCTTACGCGTTGCTTTGGGACGGTAATGAAAAAAACCTCTCGCCACGTTCAATGGGAAAGGTTGAATCGTTCTTCCTTACCCTCTTATCGTTCGAAGCTTACGCTTCGCTTCAGGATAGCACCTTTTCCGAATAACTTTGACAAATCGGACGGTTGCTGGGCTTCGTAGGGCCTTGTTCCCTCCACCGCTCAGAATAAGAGTATCCGTTACGAAGACCATCATATAAATGCCGTACCGTTCTGTCAAGCGTATCGACTGAATTCGTAAAAGTTTTCACATTCCTCCTAATAGTTATGTTTGTGAAATAATAAACATTTTTTTGTCCGTTTCCGTTTTTGTACTATGACCTGGTACAGAATATGTTAGAATGACAGTGTAAGAAAGCGCTTACTTTAAAGAGTGAATTAACGCTTGTGTTTGATTAGTGTGTCACATATAATAAAAACGTCATACTAATTAATCGCGGAAGTATGCTTATTTCATCCACATCTATTTAGGGGAAAGGTGGGATTCGGGATGGCGACAACGCTCCTGAAAATCGAAGAATTAATTAACGGTGCCGATGTATTACGGAACTTGACGGTTCCGCAACTAGTGGAAGAGGCCATTCGCAACGGGGAAGGCGTACTGACAAAAGACGGGGCTTTATCCGTCAGTACCGGCAAATTCACAGGACGGTCACCAAAGGACAAATTCGTCGTGAAAGATGAAGTTAGCAACGACTTGGTCGACTGGGGTCCAGTCAACCAACCGATCGCCGAAGAGAAGTTTTCGGCACTGCTCGACAAAGTGCTCGCCCACCTCGAAACGAAAGACAAGCTCTACTACCTCGAGGCGTCAGCCGGGGCTGACGAACATTACACGTTACCGGTACGGGCCATCACAGAATACGCATGGCACAACTTGTTCGCCAAGCAGTTGTTCTTACGGGAATGGCCGACTAAAGGCGCCTTTGACCCGTTCACGGTCATCTATGCGCCGAGTTATAAGGCTGATCCTGCCGTTGACGGGACGAACTCCGAGACGTTCATCCTCGTCTCGTTCGCCAAACGTACAATTCTGATCGGGGGAACAGAATACGGTGGCGAAATCAAGAAGTCCATTTTCTCGGTCATGAACTTCCTGTTGCCTGAGCAAAACGTCCTCTCGATGCATTGCTCGGCAAACGTCAACGATGAGAATGAGACAGCCCTCTTCTTCGGACTGTCTGGGACTGGGAAGACGACGCTTTCTGCTGACACGGAACGCCACCTCATCGGGGATGACGAGCACGGTTGGTCACCGGACGGTATCTTCAACATCGAGGGTGGTTGCTACGCGAAGACGATCAACTTGTCACGCGAGAACGAACCGCAAATCTATGATGCGATCCGCTTCGGATCACTCATCGAGAACGTCGTGTTGAACGATGACCGGTCCCCGGACTATAAAAACATCTCATTGACGGAGAACACGCGCGCGGCATATCCGATCAACTACATCGATAACGCCATGCTTCCGTCGCGAGCCGGTCATCCGAACACAATCGTCTTCTTGACGGCCGATGCTTACGGGGTGTTGCCTCCAATCAGCAAGCTGACGAAAGAACAGGCGATGTATCACTTCCTCTCTGGATATACGTCCAAGCTGGCCGGCACCGAGCGCGGTGTCACCGAACCGCAGGCGACGTTCTCGACTTGCTTCGGCTCACCGTTCTTGCCGCTCGCACCAGAGCGCTACGCCGATATGCTCGGCAAGTTGATCGAGAAGCATGAGGTCGACGTCTATCTCGTCAACACCGGCTGGACGGGCGGCGCGTACGGAGAAGGATCGCGTATGAAGCTCGCCTATACACGGGCGATGGTGAACGCGGCCGTCAACGGTGAACTACGTGACGTCAAGACGATGCGGCACGACATTTTCAACGTGGAGATCCCGCTCGACATCCCAGGCGTGCCTCAAGACGTGCTCAATCCACGGGAGACGTGGAAAGACGCTGAACGTTACGATGTCGAGGCGAAAGCGCTCGCTCATAAGTTCCAAGACAACTTCAAACGATTCACAAAAGCGAGTGAGTCGGTCGTCGCGGCCGGCCCGATCGTCTTCTAACAGAAAAATGACTAGTGCCTCGAGCGGCACTAGTCATTTTTTTGTCGTCTTCTCGATCATCCAATCCATCGCCCGTTCCGTCGTCTCCCACTTTTTCCAAAATGGCAGTTGATGGGCGAACGGCACGACCCACAGCTCGGCTTGCGCCCCGAGTTTTTCGGCGACTGCCGTCGCGTGACGCAACCGCACCTGTTCATCGTCGGTACCGTGAATGAGCAGCGTCGGGGCTTGCCACTCCTTAAATAGCGGTGATCTTTCGATATACGCCTCGCTAGCCGTCTCCGGGTCGCCCCCGGTCATGCGGCGAAGCATCTTACGCATCGTCCGCTGCTCTTCATACGTCCATGCCAAGTTCGTCACCCCCGCCCATGAAGTGACAGAGGTGAGCGGGCGCGCCGCGGCCAAAGAGAGCGCCATCATGCCGCCACGCGAGAAACCGAGGGCGTGGATCGTCGGGCATGTCTTCTCGACCCGGTCGTAAAGTGACAACACGTCTTCTAAATCGTCTCCGCCAAAATCCTCTTTCCCGCTCCCTCCATGATTGCCACGGTATACCGGGGCGACGACGTGGAAGCCGCGGGCGGCGAACTGCATCAAGCGAGGAAGCCGCACATCGCCGATTCGACCTGTACCGCCGCGCAAATAAAAGAGGACTTGTCCGTTCGGACGTTTCGGTGTGATCGTATACGCGACGACGTCCTCGCCGTCGCGCGTCTCGTACCATCCACGATGGACCGGGTACCCCGCATAAGGCGGGAGCACCTCGACCCGGTCAAACCATTTTCTTAGCATGGAGCACCTTCATCGTCTCCGGGAGCACCCGGTCTTTCATCATAAAACTGTATTGATGGTTGCGCAGCAGATTTTTCGGCAACTCATCGAGAAGAACGGCGCCGTCCGTCTCTTCGATGGCCGGATGGTCCTCGAACCGTTCGATGACGGCGAAGTAGATGTTTTTAATGACCGTGTCCCCCCGTCCGAGCACCCGGTATTGTCCGAGATAATGGAGCGACTCGACGACTCCCCCGGTCTCTTCGAACACCTCGCGGATGGCCGCGTCATCTTCATGCTCCCCAGGCTCCACTTTCCCCCCCGGAAACTCAAGACCTCGCTGTTTATGTTTCGTCAAAACCCATTTGTCGCCGTAACGGGCGACGACCCAGACGTGAAGCGGTTTGTCTGAGAACGGATAGTGGGTGAAGCTCAACTCGACTTGATTATGATAGTAGTCCGTGAATGTCAACATAGTCCATCCCTTTCTTTCCCGTGTCTACTCTCACTTTACCTTGTCTCACCCTAGTTTCAAACAAAAAAAATCGATCCACCGAAGTGGATCGACTTGAACTCATTACTTCAAACGCTTTTCAAGCTCTGCTTTTTGCTCTTCATAGCCCGGTTTTCCGAGAAGCGCGAACATGTTCGCTTTGTACGCTTCAACGCCTGGCTGGTTGAACGGGTTCACACCGAGGATGTAACCGCTCATCGCACATGCCTTCTCGAAGAAGTAGAACATGTAGCCGAGGTGATACGGTGTCATTTCCGGCAATTCGACGACGAGGTTCGGAACGTTTCCGTCCGTGTGAGCGAGGAGCGTCCCTTCTGCCGCCTTGTCGTTGACGAATTGGATCGTCTCGCCGGCAAGGAAGTTCAAGCCGTCAAGGTCTTGCGCGTCTTCCGGCACGTTCATCGTGTGGCGAACGTTCGTGACACGGATGACCGTCTCGAACAAGTCACGGCGTCCTTCTTGGATGTATTGCCCCATCGAGTGAAGGTCTGTCGAGAAGTCGACCGCCGCCGGGAAGATCCCTTTGTTGTCTTTCCCTTCCGACTCTCCATAAAGCTGCTTCCACCATTCTGAGACATAGTGTAGAGCCGGCTCGTAGTTGACGAGAAGCTCGATCGACTTGCCTTTCGCATACATGGCGTTACGCACGACCGCATATTGATACGCCTCGTTCTCTGAAAGCTCAGGTGAACTGTACGCATTCTCCGCGTCACGGGCGCCTTCCATGAGGGCGTCGATGTCGATTCCGGCAGCTGCGATCGGAAGTAACCCGACCGGTGTCAAGACCGAGAAACGGCCGCCGACGTCATCTGGAATGACGAACGTCTCGTAGCCTTCAGCGTCAGCGAGCGTCTTCAAGGCACCGCGGGCCCGGTCCGTCGTCGCATAAATGCGGTCACGGGCGCCGTCTTGTCCATACTTCTCTTCCATGAACTGTTTCAAAACACGGAAAGCGATGGCCGGTTCAGTTGTCGTCCCTGATTTTGAGATGACGTTGACCGAGACGTCTTTGTCTTTCAAGACGTGAAGCAACTCTGTCATGTAAGTTGACGAGATGTTATGTCCGGCAAAGAACACTTGTGGCGCTTGGCGCTCTTCTTTTGACAACACGTTGAAGAACGAGTGTTGGAGCATCTCGATCGCCGCGCGGGCACCGAGATAAGAACCGCCGATTCCGACGACGACGAGAACGTCCGAGTTGGCACGGATCCGCTCCGCTGCCGCTTTGATGCGGGCGAACTCGTCCGTATCGAAGTTCGTTGGAAGGTCGACCCAGCCTAGAAAATCACTGCCCGCCCCACTGCGATCGTGGATGACCGAGTGAAGTGCTTTTACCGTTTCTTGCATTTGATCGATCTCATGTTCCCCGACGAAAGACAGGGCGTTAGAATAATCGAAACGTACAGTTGACATATCATTTCCTCCTTTAAATCGCTCATCAAAGAGCCATACATGACTCATCATAAACGGAAACGCCGGATTCGTTCAATCATTATTGCAAAATAGGCATGAAATCGCCTTATTTGCTCAACTCAAGAATGGCTGCCACATCTTCCCGCTCGAGCGTACGGAAACGTCCGAACGACCCGCGTTTCATCGCCGAGTCAAGGATGGCCTCAAACGTCGACTCGTCAATATCGTAGTCACGAAGCGAGCTCGGCGCCCCTAGTTTGTCGAAGAACGCACGGATCGCTTGGATCGTCCGTTGTGCCGTCTCCATGGCGTTCTCTCCTGACTCGACGTCAAACACTTCTGTCCCGAGGCGAGCGAAGCGCGCCGCGTTGCCTTCATCAAGGACGTGCTCCATCCAGCGTGGGAACAAGATGGCGAGACCGCCGGCGTGGGGAATGTCGTGGACGGCCGAGACGGCGTGTTCGATGTTATGAGACGCCCAGTCACCTGATGCGCCCATTTGCAACACGCCGTTCAAGGCGATCGTGCCCGAGAACAAGATGATGGCGCGCAAATCGACGTTCTCTAAATCATCGACGAGTTGTGGCGCCGACTCGACGACCGCTTTCAACACACCTTCGGTCATGCGCTCTTGGACCGGCGCATCGTTCGGGTGGAAATATTGTTCGAAGCAATGGCTCATCATGTCGACGATGCCGTAAATCGTCTGGTCTTTCGGTACCGATACGGTGTAACGCGGGTCGAGGATCGAGAACGTCGGATAGACGAGCGGATGACCCCAGCCGTATTTTTCTTGCGTCTCCCAGTTCGTGATGACCGAGCCTGAGTTCATCTCAGAACCGGTAGCAGCGAGCGTGAGCACCGTTCCGAACGGGACCGCTTCTGTCGGGATGTGGTCGCGGAGCACGATGTCCCATGCGTCGCCATCGTACGGAATGGCCGCCGAGATCAGTTTCGTGCAGTCGATGACCGATCCGCCCCCTACGGCGAGCAAGGCGTCGATGTTTTCTTCACGCGCTTGTTTGACCGCACGGCGCACCGTCTCGATACGCGGGTTCGGTTCGACGCCCGAGAAGTCGACGAAGTCGATGTCGGCGTTGTTCAATTCGGCGACGACTTCTTCATACGTCCCGTTCTTTTTGATGCTCCCGCCTCCATAGACGAGCATCACTTTCTTCGCGTCGAGCGCTTTGAGCTCACCGGCCAATTTTTCGATTTGATGTGTCCCGAAAATGAGTTTCGTCGGGTTTTTGTATTCAAAGTTGTGCATGATTCATCCTCCTCACGAAAATATGTAACACCTACACTATATACCCTGTTTTTCTCGAATGAAAAGCATCACGCCTCCCCGTAGATGCGATCGATGATCGTGTGCAGGATGACAGCCTGTTCCCCTTGCTCAAACTCCGGCTCTCGCTGGCAGGCGTCAAGGAACGTTTGAATTTGGACGGCATACGGGTCGACATGTTCGAGATGGGCCGGCGTCTGATCGAACAGTGCACCGTACGCTTCCGTGTGGACGTGTAGAGGGAAAAGTGTCGCCCCGCCTTCCGTACCCCGTAATTCGACCCGCATCGTGTCTCTTGGACCGACGTTGGCCATGAAGCTCCCGTCAAATAAGAGCGACGCACCGTTCTCGAACTTCACCATCGCCCGTGCCGTGTCCTCGACGGAAAACGTGTCCGGATCCCACGTCCCCATCAAGCCGACACCCGGTCGTGTCCCGAGATATTGACCGATATGTCCGATCACGTCGACCGGTTTCGGGTACCCCATCAAGTAAAGCGCCAAGTCGAGCATGTGGACGCCATGGTCCAATAACGCGCCGCCCCCTTGCAGCTCTTTGTCCGTGAACACGCCCCATCCCGGGATACCGCGACGTCTTAGCGCGAGCGCGGTCGCCGCATAGAGATGACCGAGTTCACCTGCCTCAATCATTCGTTTCAACAGTTGCGTATCTGAACGATGCCGGTAATGGAACCCATAATGGAGCGTCCGGTTCGCCGCTTTGGCCGCTTCTAGCATTTCCATCGCTTCACGGGCAGAGATGGCGGGCGGCTTCTCGCAAAGGACGTGGCAACCGGCCGCAAGCGCCGCGATGACTTGCTCTTTATGAAGCGCGTTCGGCGTACAGACGCTGACGGCATCGAGCGTCTCGTTTTCAAGCATCGCTTCGACGGTCCCGTACACGCGCTCGATCCCGAATTGTCGGGCCGCCGCCTCACCGCGCTCGCGGGTCCGGTTCATGACGGCAACGACGTTTGCGCCGGCCGCGATATATTGCGGGATGTGGGCCGAAGTGGCAATCCCTCCTGTTCCAATGATTCCGATGTTCATGACAATCCCTCCTTTTTTTGTACTGTTCGGGAAGGAGTGCCCAATTTCCTGTACAAAAAAAAAGACGACCTACGAATAGGTCGTCTCAATCACTTACTTTTTGAAGTTCGTGTTTTTGATCCAGTCTTCGAGCTTGTCCTTGAGGACAGTGAAGCCTGGTGCTTCTTCTTGCTTGAAGTTAGAAGCTTCGTTGCGGCGTTGGCCACCACGACGAGCCGGTTTAGCCGACTTTTCGCGTTTTGGAGCTTCTTGTGTCGCTTTCATTGAAAGCTTGATTTTCTTAGAAGCTTCATCAACTTCAAGAATTTTCACTTCAACTTCTTGACCGACTTGAACGTACTCGTTCACGTCTTTCACGTAGTCGTGTGAGATTTCAGAGATGTGGACAAGACCTTGAGTCTCGTCATCGAGTGCGACGAACGCACCGAAAGGTTGGATTCCTGTTACTTTACCTTTTAAAACTTGATCTTTTTCGTATTTTGCCATTACAAACACTCCTATGCTAAATTCATCAACTTACTATAACATACTTTTTTCGATAAAGTGTAGAAATTAGTAAAAAAGATTATTCGGAAACATTTTTACGTTTTAAAGTTGGACCTCGGGGTAAATACAAATCAAGCAAGACTTCAAGTATTCCCCCCTGATTCCGCTAGGCTGAGGCCTAGCCCTTTTTTTGTTCAAAACGTTGTGAACGGCTTCTGTACGTTTACTTTGTACAGCGTCTCCCCCGCCATCTCATTCAAGATGATCGCGTTTCGATACACCGCCATGCCGAGGTTCGTCGCGGCAGGACCGTGTGAATGTTCGATGTTCGTATGCGTGAACAACTTCCCACTTAGCTTCTCTTCCATCTGGACCTCATACGTTTCACTTACTCGCCATGCATCCTCAGCTTCCCATACGATTGGCAATCGGTCAATCCAAGACGGAAGAAGCGGACGATATCCCGTCGCGACGACGACGAGGTCGTACGTCCGTTCAACCACTTCTCCCGTATACACATGTTTGCCTGTCAACTGATGGGTCAACCAATCATAAGTGATCGCTTCGACTTCAACTTGCGTGAGTAATTGTGTTTGCTGCCCGGTCGGCCCACCTTCTGCCGTTCGATGATACATCGTCTCATAAATCGCTGTCATCGTCTCCGGGTTGACCCCATGCCGGAACCGTTCGAACGACCCGAGCAACGCTTGTCGTGACGAGTACGATAAGCTGTGAAAGTAACGAACGTAGTCCACACTAAAAATCTCATCGCCTAACTTCCCTGCCTCAAGCGACTCGAAATGGTCCGACCGAGTAATCCAGTCGACCCGTTGCTCATCTGTCGCGTCACGCAGCAAGTCGAGGAACACTTCCGCTGCACTTTGTCCACTCCCGACGACGCCGACACGGTACTTGTCTTTCAACACATCCCGATATGTCATATATTCGCTCGTATGGATGACTTGCTCGAATCCGTCTGGAACGAGCGGCGTCATGCCCGTACCGAGCACGACGTGTGCAGCACGAAGTTGCGTCGTCTGTCCGTTCGACTCGACCGTCACGACATACCCTTCCTCGTCGGCCGTCACATCCGACACCCGGTGACCGAACTTGACGGTCGACAGGCTCTCGGCCACCCATCTAAGGTAACGATTGTATTCCGTCCGAGGAATCGTGTTTCGTTCTTGCGTGATGAACGTCTGCAGTCGCCCTGTCTCACTCAAATAATTTAAAAAACTTGCCTCGTTCGTCGGGTCGGCGACCGTGACGAGATCCTGCAAATAATGCGTTTGCATCGTCATCCCATCGATCAGCATCCCCTCGTGCCACATCATCTCGGCTCGTTGTTCATAACACACGCCTCGTAACGTCGTCTTGTCCGCCAACGCCATCAACCCTAAATTGTAGGGCCCACAACCGACGGCGACAAAATCCACTCGTTCCATTTCCCTCACCTCGCCCCTTTATTCCCATTCATTATCGCAATAAAACGTCAACAGACCCTCATTGCTGAGAGTCTGATGTGACGGTCACTTCGAACTGGCTCATGAACCGGTCGATGCGACGAATCGCTTCTTGTAACTGTTCGATTGACGTCGCGTAACTCGCGCGGACGAACCCTTCCCCGCTCGCCCCGAACGCGTTGCCCGGTACGACGGCGACCCGCTCCTCGAGCAAGAGCCGCTCGGCGAACTCTTCACTCGACAAACCCGTATGCCGAATCGACGGGAACGCATAAAAAGCTCCTCCCGGCACATGGGTCGGTAGTCCGGCATCATTGAGCGCTTGAATGAAATAGTTCCGGCGCTGACGATAACTCTTCACCATCTTCGGGACGTGTTGGTCTCGGCTCCGCAACGCCTCGAGCCCGCCGAACTGGACGAGCGTCGGGGCACACATCATCCCATACTGATGAACTTTGAGCATCTCGCGCGTCACGATTTCGGGTGCGCACGTGAAGCCGAGTCGCCATCCCGTCATCGCGAACGCCTTCGAGAAGCCGTTGACGACGATCGTCCGGTCGCGCATATCATGAAGCGTCGCAAAGCTCGTGAACGGCTCATCGTACGACAACTCCGCATAAATCTCGTCGCTGACGACCCAAAGGTCATGCTTCGTCGCGAGCTCCGCGATTTGACCGAGTTCTTCACCGGTCATCGTCGCGCCAGTCGGGTTCGACGGGAAACAGAGCAAGATCGATTTCGTCCGTTCCGTGATCGCCGCCTCGACGTCGTCACGGTTCAAACGGAAACCCGTCTCGGGACGACATGCGACCGGGACGACTTTTCCGCCCGCCAATTCGATGAGCGGTCCGTACGAGACGAACGCCGGCTCGACGACGATGACTTCATCCCCAGGGTTCAACAAAGCCCGGAACGCGATATCGAGCGCTTGAGACGCTCCTGTCGTGACGATCAGCTCGGTGCCGGCGTCGTACTCGACGTCGAACCGTTCTTTCATATAACTTGCAATCTCTTGTCTCAATTCGAGTAGTCCGGCGTTGGCGCTATAGGCGGTATAGCCTTGTTCAAGCGCCGCGTAGCTCGCCTCACGCACGTTCCACGGTGTGATGAAGTCAGGCTCCCCCACCCCGAGGGAGACGACGTTTTCCATCGTTTGTGCCAAATCAAAGAAACGGCGGATGCCGGACGGCTTCATCGAGACGACTTGATTCGATAGCGACTTCATGGCGTGATGTTCAACCGTTTGTCTTCGACTTGCGGGGTGAACAAGATGCCGTCATGTTTATACGTCTTCAACTTGAAGTGCGTCGTCGTCGAGACGACCGAGTCGAGCGGCGACAGTTTGTCGGACACGAACGAGGCGACGTCTTGGAGCGAGTTCGCCCGGATGACGACTTGCAAGTCGTAGGCGCCTGACATCAAATAGAGCGCCGTCACTTCGGGGAAGCGATAAATCCGCTCGGCGACTTCATCGAACCCGCGTCCGCGTTTCGGTGTCACTTTGACGTCGATGAACGCTGTGACGTCATGCCGGTTGATTTTTTGCCAGTTCACCATGGCCCGGAATCCGAGTAAGATCCCGTCCTGTTTGAACTTCTCAAGCATCGCCTCGACCGTCGCGACATCGGTGGCGAGCATCTCGGCGAGCATCTTCGTCTCGAGATATCCTTTTTCTTCAAGCAACTCTAAAAGTTCTAGTTCTTTTGATGTATACATGGTTTATTCTCCTTCCGTTCTACCGGGGAATCCCCCTGTGAACGTTCTCTCTGTCGGTCTCACAAATTCCCGTCGCTCGGACTGGACGATGTGAAAATTTTTCATCTCCATATCGGTGAGCCCGTGCTTTTGACAGAAACGATCAAAGTAGCGGCGGCGCGTCTCATCTTGTTTCGCCGACAAGTTGTCGCTGCCGTTGAACGCGTACAGCACGGTCGCCCGCGCCGGATGAACGATCGTGCCGTGCTCACTCACCCGCAAAATGAAGTCCCAGTCCCAGTAGTTGTACACCGACTCATCGAACGGACCGATCTTATCGTGAATCCGTTTCCGGTATAACGTGCCGGACGGGATATATGTCGAGTCTTGCCGGAGGCGCTCGAAATCGAGGTCATAGGCGAACGGTTCCCAATCGGTGACGACACGGCGGCCGTCCTTCCATTCAAAACGAAACAGTTCGGCGTCAGGAAAGACGAGGTCGGCCGTCTCGATGTCTCGAAGCACCTGCTCGATGTGTTGTGGCATGAGCAGATCATCGTCATCGAGCAACAAAATATAATCACCTTTCGCCTCGTTCACGCCACGGTTTCGGGCCTTGACGTGATGGTTCTCTCCGAGTTCTACCAACCGAATCGACAAGCGATTCAAAAAAGGCGCCAAAAGATGTTGTTTTGGCGGCCCGTCATTATTGATCACGATAACTTCGAACTGCTGAAACGTCTGGACGACGAGACTTTCGAGCAGTTCGGTCAGTTCCGTCTCCCGCGAATAAACCGGGATGACGATTGAAACGAGCGGGTTCATCCGCGGTAAGCAGTTTCGACGTGCGGTAAGATCGCTTCCCAGCTGACGCCGTTCTCTTTTGATACGGTGACGAAATCACCATACGCGAAGACGCTCTCGACGCCTTCGATTTCAACGAGTTTCGCGAGGAGCGGTTGGTCTGTCGCCTCGCCTGCTTTCACGCTTTGGCTTTTCGTGCCGAAGACGTTTTCTGGAAGTGTGATTTTCATTGCGTTTGGATTAGGTGTTGGATCGATTCGTAACATGTAAGTTCCCCCTTATAGTTGACAAGATTGTGAAGACGCGAGTAATTGTCTCGCCATGGCGCGTGTCTCCGACTCAGGCGGGCATTCGCCGAACGCATCCGTCAACACGTGTCGGATATGTGCGTCCAATTCGCCTTCTGTGTCGAGTTGCGTGAGCGCCACCACGATGTCATCAAACTCTGGTCCATACGACCCGACCCCGTAACCGAGTGGGTCCCATGCTAATAATAAGTCTTCTGCTCTCATTTGTTAAACCCTTCTTTTTAAGCTCATTTCAAACCTTACCTCCTCAATCTACCTCACTTTCCCTCCAGACGCTAGCACCCGCTCTGATTTCCCTCTTTTCAAAAGTGTCGATCTTCTATATATAGTATTCGGACGTCGTCAAAAAGGTGGAGGCAATTATACGTGAAAATAATCACATGTGTGTTTTCTTTCTCCTTTTGACTCAATTGACCGCTTACATAAAAATCAGCGCCGTCACCCGAGCAACTGCATATAAATTTTTTTCTATCTCAAATCCCATCTCAAATCGGATGACAGCGCCATTTTACGGTGAAAGCAATATACCGTGAAACGGTTTGGTGAATGTCAAGGATTGCAAAACTAAATATAGGTGATTTATGATTAAAAAGACAAAAAAACGTCAATATATAGTTAAAAGCAAAAACGACGCTTATCTCTATATTGACGGTATGCACGGTATTCCGAGTTATACCTTTATAATATCTACATCTTAAGAAGGAGTGATCATTTTGACATCCCCTATCCACCACGAGACGATGTTGCCTGTGACACCAACGCTCACAGACGTCTCGACTTTGATCCAATCCATCACACAACGCTACCCACAACTCAGTGTGGAACGATATGAAGAACGTTTGGTTCGAGCGCTCGAATCCAAAACACTGACACAAGATGTAGTATATGACCTTATGACGATGCACGCCCTCGATATGTTGAAGGCCGAGGAGCCGGACTGGACGTTCGTGGCGACCGAGATGTACTTGAACCGCCTCTACTTGGAAGCGGCACGCAATCGCGGCTACGATGCGTCGATGCGTTACGGTGCTCTCTATCCGATGATCGAGACGCTCACGAAGAAAGGTATCTTCACATCCGCCTTGATCGACACGTATTCGAAAGAAGACATCGATTACTTAGAGACGTTGATCGATCCGTCACGTGACCGCTTGTTCACATACATTGGGCTCCGGACGTTGTCGGACCGTTATCTCGGACGCGACCACGTCAAAAACTTGTATGAGCTCCCGCAAGAGCGGTTCATGGTCATCGCCATGACGCTCATGCAAAAAGAAAACGCAGCGCAGCGCGTGAAGCTCGTCGAAGAGGCTTACTGGGCGCTCTCTAACCTATATATGACGGTCGCGACGCCGACGTTATCGAACGCCGGCAAGTCTTACGGCCAACTCAGCTCGTGCTTCATCGACACGGTCGACGATTCGCTCCGCGGGATCTATGACTCGAACACGGACGTCGCCACACTCTCAAAAGGCGGCGGCGGAATCGGCGTCTACCTCGGCAAGATTCGCTCACGCGGCAGTGACATTAAAGGATTCAAAGGCGTCTCAAGCGGTGCCCTCCCTTGGATGAAGCAGTTGAACAACACAGCCGTATCGGTCGACCAGCTCGGCATGCGCCAAGGCTCAATCGCGGTCTACCTCGACATTTGGCATAAGGACATCTTCGAGTTCCTCGACGCGAAACTGAACAACGGTGATGAGCGCCTCCGGACGCACGACTTGTTCACAGGCGTCTGTTTGCCAGACTTGTTCATGCGTACGGTCGAAGCCCGCGGTGACTGGCACTTGTTCGACCCGCACGAGATCCGTACGGTCATGGGCTTCAGCCTTGAAGACTTCTACGACGAGACGGAGAACGGCGGTTCGTTCACGGAGAAATATATGGCTTGCGTCAATACGCCGGAACTCTCGCGTGTGAGCGTCCCGGCCATCGACCTCGTCAAACGGTACATGCGCTCGCAACTCGAGACCGGCACGCCGTACATGTTCTTCCGGGACGCCGTCAACCGCGCGAACCCGAACAAACACGCCGGCATGATCTACAGCTCGAACCTTTGCTCAGAGATTGCTCAGAACATGTCGCCGACGACAATCGACGAGGAGTATACCGAGGACGGGAAAATCGTCATCACGAAGACGCCAGGCGACTTCGTCGTCTGTAACTTGAGTTCGATCGCTTTGGCCCGCGCCGTCAAGTCGGACGTCCTTGAACGACTCATCCCGATTCAAATGCGGATGCTCGATAACGTCATCGACTTGAACACGATTGAAGTGCCGCAAGCGATGATCACGAACCAAAAATATCGGGCCGTCGGTCTCGGTACGTTCGGCTGGCATCACCTGCTCGCCCTCGAGGGGATCCGTTGGGAGTCGGTCGACGCTGTCCAGTATGCAGAAAAACTGTATGAGAAGATTGCCTACCTCACAATCCAGGCGTCGATGGAACTGGCTAAAGAGAAAGGCGCGTTCCGCGTGTTCGAAGGCTCTGAATGGCATACGGGTGAGTACTTCAAGCGCCGCAACTACCGTTCACACGACGACCTCGACTGGGACGGCCTCGCCGAAGCGGTCCATCAAAACGGTGTCCGCAACGCCTACATGATGGCTGTCGCTCCGAACTCATCGACGGCTATCATCGCCGGCAGCACCGCATCGATCGACCCGGTATATAAGAAAGTCTACTCGGAAGAGAAGAAAAACTATAAGATCCCGGTCACGGTACCTGATCTTAACCCAGAAACGAACTGGTTCTATAAATCAGCGTTTGAAGTCGACCAGCTCTGGAGCATCCGTCAGAACGCGGCACGTCAGCGCCACATCGATCAAGCGATCAGCTTCAACTTGTACGTCAAAAACGATGTCAAGGCGACCGAACTCCTCACGATGCATCTCGAGGCATGGTCGCTCGGCATGAAATCAATCTATTACACGCGCTCGACGACCGTCGAAGTCGACGAGTGTGAGTCTTGCTCTTCATAAGTTGAGTGGAAAGAAAGGTGGGACCGACCATGAACATCGCAATCGTTTATAGTTCAATGAGCGGAAATACGGAGGAAGTCGCCGCGCTCGTCGAGGCGACCCACCTCGAACGCGGCGACCGGGTCGTCACGTTCGAGACCGATCGCATCGGGCATCGGGAAGCGATGTCACTTGCGTCGTATGACCTCGTCTACTTCGGGTCATACACGTGGGCCGACGGGGTGCTCCCTGACGAGATGAAAGACACGTTCCGCCTCGTCTTGAAGGAGTTGTCCGTTCCGATCCGACAAGCTGCCGTGTTCGGCACCGGTGATAAAATGTTCGTCCACTTCTGTCGAGCCGTTGACGAAATGGCGTACCACCTTTCGAAATATGGAATCCCCCTCGTCGGCGAACTGTTGAAAATCGAACAGTCGCCGCGCAACCAGCCGTACAACGTCCGCCACTGGACAGAGCGGTTGGCACGAAACGCCGAAGAAGGAGTATACGCTTATGACCATTCAAAAGATCAAACTACTGTCGCCCAAACATCCTAACCGGGCGACAGCCATCGTCGGGGGCGAGACGAGTTCCATCGTCAACTGGAACGATATCGCCTATCCGCAGTTTTACACGATTTATAAACAGCTGCTCTCGAACTTCTGGATCCCAGACGAGATCTCGATGTCAAAAGACATGCAGCAATGGCCTCAGTTGAGCGAGCGCGAGCAAGACGCGTTCAAACGCATCATCGGCTTGTTGTCGATCCTTGACTCGGTCCAGACGCGCTACATCCTCGAATCGTCGATGTTCTCGTCTGACTCATCGGTCCATGCGGTGCTGGCGGTCATCGCCCAACAAGAAGTCGTCCACAACCAATCATATAGTTATGTCCTCTCGAGCCTCGTCCCGCTCAGCGAACAAAATCGCATCTTCGATATCGCGAAAGACGACGAGATGGTCATGAAACGGAACCAGTTCATCTTGGACTTATACGAAGACTTCCGGGCCGAGCAGACGGCTGAAACGTTCGCCAAATCGCTCGTCGCCTCAATCATTCTCGAAGGGATCAACTTCTATTCCGGCTTCGCCTACTTCTATAACTTGGCCCGCCACCAGAAGATGGTCGGCACGTCGACGATGATCAGTTACATCCAACGTGACGAGATGCAACACTCGTACTTCGTCAGCCAGCTGCTCCGCGCCGTCTTGACGGAGAACCCGGAAATCGACGCCGACGGCAGCTTCAGCCAATTCGTCTATGACACGATGAAAGAAGCGGTCGACTTAGAGATCGAATGGTGCGAATACGTCCTCCGTGACCTCGACGGCCTGGACGTCAGCGAGATGCGCGACTACGTCAAGTACCTCGCCAACAAGCGCCTGCGCGTCATCGGCTTGAACGACTTGTATGAAGGCTTCAATGAAGACGTCATGCCTTGGATCCGCGCTTACTCGGACGACTCGCTCAATGCGACGAAATCCGATTTCTTCGAACAAAAATCTCGCTCTTACGCGAAAGTCACGGACGCTAACGGCTTCGACGACTTATAAATCATGAACAGGCGCAGGACCCCATCATTCAGATGGAGTCCTGCGCCTTTGTGCTTTTGTCTCTTTACAAAACTAAAACCCTCGACCGTGGTCGAGGGCTTGTTGACATCGTCCTGCGCGAGCAGGTCAGAATCAGTGATATGCTCTGACGTATTGAGCGATCCCTTCAGCGATGGCTTCAGCCATGCGTTGACGCGATGCCTCGCTACGTAAATGAATGATATCTTGCGGTGAAGAGATGAAACCAAGTTCGACGAGCGCTGACGGCATCGTGTTGTAACGGATGACGTAATAGTTCGCCGTTTTGACACCACGATTCGTCATGCCTGACATCGACGACACCAAGTTCGATTGAATGTTTGTCGCTAACACGCGGCTCCGGGCGCTATGGGCAGAAGATGATGAGTAGAACGTCTCAATCCCTTTGGCCGCTGACGAAGTCGCCGCATTCGCATGCAAGCTGACGAACAAGTCTCCCCGAAGGTTTTTGGCGATTTGTACACGTTGGTCGAGCGTCAAATAAACATCCGTTGAACGGGTCAAACGTACTTGATAGTCGTACTTCGAACGCAAGTACGCTTCAGCGCGTTTCGTGACGTCGAGCACGACCGTCTTCTCATACAGCGATCCGCTGACGGCACCTGGGTCGGTTCCGCCGTGGCCGGCGTCTAGGACGATGACAGCACCGCTCGATACGCTCGGTTTCGTCGCCATCGTGAACGCCGCCGAGATGAAGCCGTCGCGTCCGTTGTACTTGATCTTATAGAAGCCGTTCGTCAATCCGTAATGGTCGACTTGCGTCCCGTGAGCGAGCTTGCCGAGAATGGCAGAACTTGCTGACGCCGTCGAACGAACGTTCAACGCATCGCCCGGTGTGTTCGTGAACACTTTTCCTTGCGGTGAGGCGACTGGTGCTGACGGTGCCGTGCCAGCCGTCAACCATGATGTCGGCGTGTAGTACGTCTGTGTCCCGATATGGACGACCGACCAGCTTGAGTTGTGCGTGCTGTACGTCACTGCCGTGAACTGTGGTAACACGAGCAAGACGGGTGAACTCTGATGGGTTTGGCCGAACAAGTTAATGTTTCGGTTCGCATACCCTTGTACTTTCGCCGGTTCCGGCGTCGTTGTCGTCGGCGGTTGGACCGGTGGTGCCCCTGGTGTGATCCATGCCGTCGGCGTGTAATACGTGGCACTTCCATCGTATACGATCGACCAGCTCGAATTATATTTACTCGAGACGACCGGTGTATGCAGTGGAAGAACTTTCATAACTTTTGAAGCTTGGTTGCGCGTTTCGAACAATTTCATTTCGCGGTTGGCATAACCGTTTTCTTTCGTCACCGATGGTTGGAGCGTGCCGGCCGTGATGCCTCGCGTCGGCGTGAAATAAGTGCTCGTCCCTTCATAGATGACCGACCAGCTCGAGTTGTGGATGCTGAACGTGACCGTGCGGTTCGCCGGAATCGTCTTGACGACCGGAGATGTCTGCAACGTCCGATTGAACAACTCGATCGTCCGGTTCGTATAACCGGTTTGCTTTTGCGGGGCTGCCGCCACGACTTTCGGCGCGATATACGCCTTTGCCGCATAATACGTCTTCCCGCTCAAAAACACTTTCACCCATGATGTGTTATGGGGAGCATACTGGACTTCTGTCCCTTTTTTGAGCGTTGTAAAGACTTGGGCATCGCGATGTGATGTTACACGGATGTTCAAGTTCTCCGTCGTCACGCCTGTTGACGAAGCAGCTTGGGTCGTTACCGTCGTCGGCGCCGTCATCGGTTTGATGTACTGGGCCGAGGCATAGTATGTACGATTGTTTAAATACACTTTATGCCATGATTGGTTATGAATCCCATACTTTACTTTTGTACCTTTCGGTAACGTCGTGATGAGCGTTCCAGTCGTGCTTGCTGTCGAACGTACGTTCAAATTGACAGTCGTTTCGCCATCTAATGTTGAGGCCTCAACCGCTGGGATTTGGGCACCGAACAAAAGAAGCGACAGGATAAGAGCAACCTTCAATAGTTTCATTTTCATCCAAAATATTCCTTTCCTCTCGCGCTACTTACTACTAACAACAACTTCATATTAGCATAATGCTTTTTAAAAAAAAGTAAGTATTTGAAAAAAAGATGAATATTTTTGATAAAAAGGGGAATGATTTTTAGTTAAGTTGTCGAATGACCATGTATTTGTCATTCCCATATATTTCTTCTGTGATGTAAAACCCAGGTGCTAATTTGAGCGTCTCATCCGTCAGCGTCCAATTTTGATCACGCAAACGAATGACAAACCCGTCCAATCCTTCGACAGGGGCGACCTTGAAGAAACGGGTCAAATGATGTTCTCTCTCTTTATATCGGTCAAATGTCTCGAAAGGTTTAGGTTCAATCCCGCCCCAATACCGTCCCGTCACATGACGAGAAAAGGATCGCACCGACGGCTCGGTAATCGGGTCCGGTGTATGATCGAACCGCCCGAAGTCCCGCGACGACTTTTCTTCCACGAGTGCCCCGATCGATTCGTATACGTCTAGCCCGACCCGCTCGGCCATCTTTACGACTGCCCGTTGTACGCCTTCGATGTGTCGCTGCAACGACCCCGGTGTGGCGGTGGCCTTCAATTTTTTGTCCCCTTCGTATGCGTTCAAAATGCGAGCGACCTCCCCCGCTTCACGGGCGAGCGCGAAATACGTCACATGAATCGGTGCATCGTCGGCATCGCTTGTCGGGGAATGAAGCGTGATCGCATACTGATTGGCGAGACACGTCGAAATGACGAAGACGTCTAGCAACTCTTCAACGAGCGCGGTGTTGTCATCATCGTGAAGCGCACCCCCGACTTCCCCGACTTCTTCTAACAAACGGGCAAGGCCCGACAACGGTCGCCAATACCCCCCTAAATGAATGATCATCTGATCCACTTGTCGTTGTATCTCTCTCATTTCCTTCACCTATCCTTCTGCTCTATTTACCAGCCGCATGGTATACTATGCTCAATCCAATTGTACGGAAAGGGGCAATGCCTCATGTCGTCTGTCCGGCTTTGGCAACTTGTTCGTCTCGTCCTCGTCGTTCTCGGGATGAGTGCTGTCATCTGGTTGCTCGGTATCATCTTTCAGTACACGTATCCTTTCGTCCTCGCGTTCTTGTTATCCTTGTTGACCGTACCGCTCGTCAACTTGTTTGAACGAAAAGCCAACATACCGCGGGCCCTCGGGACGCTCTTCGCTCTTCTCATCGTCATGGGACTCGTCTCCGGGGTGATCGTCATCGTCGTCTCCCAATTGATTCGTTACGCGACGATCGCGGCGGAAAAACTCCCGACTCAAATCGAGACGTTCACCGCTTTCGCTCAGCGTGTGTTCAATGAGAAGATCGCCCCGTTCGTCAATGACGCCTACGACAGCATCGAGCGGCTTAACCCGAGTCAAACGACGTCGATCGAAGGCGGCATCACCGAGCTCGGTGTGCAGCTCGGGGCGGCGATCGGAGTGCTCTCACGCGGTCTCGCCGGATTGTTGCAAAGCCTGCTCGGCGCCTTGCCGCTCGTCTTGTTGCTCTTCATCGTCATCGTCCTCGCTTGGTTTTTCATCACGAAAGACTGGCCGGCTTACATGCGGCAAATCGATCGTTTGAACGAGCGCAAAGGGTTTAAAGAGTTCGAAGAGGTCATGTTGAACCTACGGGCCGCTCTTTTCGGATACACCCGGGCCCAGTTGACGCTCATCTCGATCACGTTCGGGATCGTCCTCGTCGGCATGTTCATCCTCCGGGTCGACAACCCACTCTCGTTCGCTCTCCTCGCCGCTTTCTTTGACTTATTGCCTTATCTCGGTGTCGGGACACTGTTAATCCCTTGGGCCGCTTATGCCGCCATCTCGGGTGACTGGTTCGTCGCCATCGGCGTGCTCGTCCTTTACATCATCGTCATCGTTCAACGCAACTTGGCCGAGCCGAAGATCGTCGGGTCGCATATCGGGTTGAATCCGCTCGCCGCTCTCGTCTCGATATTTGTCGGACTCAAACTTTTCGGCGTCCTTGGGTTCATATTAGGACCAGTGATCGCCGTGTTGTTGAAAGCACTGTACAACGCTCGCGTCTTTTATTACGTGTGGCGCTTCATCATCGGACCGACGACCATACCAAAAGAGCGATGACACGTCATCGCTCTTTCATCGTGGGTACCGCCACGAACGGTTCTCCTTCAGTTCGGTCGGGATAAGTCGACATCCCGGTCGTTCCCGCTTCATATGCGGCGACGGCCAATATACAGGCATCGATAATATCATCGACCTGTACGTTCGACATCTTCCATTTCCACGGCGAGCTGTTCGAATAGCGGCGTAGCAGCTCAATCCGTTCTGCCTCACCAGCCTCCGTCTTCTTACTGAACTCGGCCTCGCGTCCCGTCATGACCGCAAAGCAGACTTCAGGATGGGACTCGAACACATCGTCACGGTCCAACGTTTGGAACTCCCGGATGCGCGGCGCGAGGTTCCACGCCTGCTTGCTGATCCCTTTCCCGATGAGCTCGCGACTCTTCAGGTTCGCCGCTTCATACGTCTCCTCATTCAACACTTCTTCAATCGGAGGTGTGAAGATGGACGACTTCCGCTTCGTCAACTGCGACCGCAAGTAAGCATCACAAGTACGATCCGGTTTCTCGGTCGTCCCTAACTCTTTCGGCATGTCGACGAAATGCACCGCCCCATCGATCAACAAATCTTCTAACTGCTCTGAGATGGTCAGGCAAAGCGAGATGCTGTCGTACGTGATGCGTACCCAGCTTCCCCGTGCCCCATCAATTCCTACTCCTACCACGGCGTACCTCCTGCATGAAAACCAATATTCCGAACACCGCACAAAAGACGGTGATCCCTAACAACCATTGAGAAGGCCAAGCCGTGTAACCGAAGCCGGTTAGAACGGCAAAGCCAACCAATCCCACTCCTAGTTTCAACGATTCCACCCGTCGAGTAAAGTGGAAAGCGTGCGTACCATGACACCCGTCGGCCCTTTAGGACCGAGTTCGTTCGCCGCCGGGCGTTCACTCGTGCCGGCGATGTCAAGATGAAGCCACGGCGTATCTCCGACGAACTCACCGACGAACGCGCCGCCGAAAATCATGTGACCGAAACGGCCCGGCGAGTTGTTCAAATCGGCCACTTCCGACTTACGGACTTTATTGATGAACACATCGAAGTACGGCATTTGCCAGACGAGTTCATTCGTCTCACGGCTCGCTTCTTCGAGTGCGCCGTAGAGTGCATCGTCGTTCGTCAGACAGCCTGTGACATCGGTTCCGAGCGCGACGAGCACACCGCCCGTGAGCGTCGCCACATCGATGATCACTTGCGGGTCATACGTCTTCGCGAACGTCACCGCGTCAGCAAGGACGAGGCGCCCTTCGGCGTCTGTATTCAACACTTCAATCGTCTTCCCGTTCATCGCTGTGATGACGTCGTCCGGTTTGAAGGCGTCACCGGAAATCATGTTATCTGTCGCCGGAATGACACCGAGCACGTTGACAGCCGGTTTCGTCGTCGCGAGCGTCTCGAACAACCCGATGACGGTCGCCGCCCCACCCATATCGCCTTTCATACCGACGATTCCGTCTTTCGGCTTAATTGAATAACCGCCCGTGTCGAACGTGACGCCTTTGCCGACGACGGCGATCGGGGCTTCTTCCCCGGCCCCGTTATACTCGAGCACGATTAGTTTCGGCGGGAGTTTTGACCCTTGATTGACGGCCAGCAACGCGCCCATCCCGAGCCCTTCCATTTCTTCTTTCTCCACGATACGATGGTTAAACCCGTGGCGCTCTGCCAATTCGACCGCATAGTCGGCAAGCGCCTCTGCCGTCAAAATGTTCGCCGGCATCATCGTCAACTTGCGAGCCACGTTGACCCCGCGACCTCGGGCGGCCCCTTTCTCGACTTCCGTCTGATCGACATTCCCGAGCAAGGTGATCGTCACCTCCGGCGCACTGTCTTTCGGCGCCGACTTGTATGTAGGGTGCTCGTAAGTTGCCATCTCGTAAGCTTCAGCGAACAAAGCACCGTTCGACTCGAACGTCTCGAGCGCGATCGCCACGTCTGTGAACGCACGGGCCTTGATCTCTTTCGCCACTTTCCCGAACCAGTTGCGGACGTTCTCTGTCGTGTTCTCGTTACGTTGTCCGAGCCCGACAAACAAGATTCGCTTCACTGTCCCCTCAAACGTCGGTACGATTGACAGTTCCCCAGTCTTCGTCGAGATGTCCGCTGATTGAATGAGCGACTTGACCCGACCATTATACAAGGCATCGAGCCCCTCATCGATCGTATCGGCAGCCCCGATTCCGACGACAATCGTGTCATATGAATCGGTCCAATCCAAGTCTTTTACTTGATACATGTGTGTCACTTCCCTTCTTTATATATAGTTAGCATAACGAACTTCTCTAAAATAATGAAACGGTATGCGTAAGAGTCAAGAAATCTTCGAATTCAGGCGCCATCTCCTCGTTGTGACGAGGTTTTATTTTATGATAGGATAGGTAAGTACGCAATCCGGCACCCCTTATTCTTGAGGTGAGGCCATTTTGTTCGGTCGAGGCTTCCCCTAGTCGCAGACCGTTGCTACTCTAATCTTCTGCGTTTTCGTTAATTCCTTTTTCATTTCGGGTAAGAACTAACGAGGTAACGTTGGAAGCACACTATTTCTTTGAAGAGAGGGACTACGCTTATGTCACACATTAAAGGTATTGGCGCATCTGCGGGAATCGCAGTCGCAAAAGCATTCGTCATGGAAACACCTTCATTCGACATCCCAACGAACAAAATCGAGGATGTAGCAGCTGAAAAGGCACGCTTCGAGGCGGCCATCGCTCAGTCGAAAGTAGAACTCGAAGAAATTCGCCAAATCACACTTCGTGAACTTGGTGAAGACAAAGCAGAGATTTTCTCGGCACACTTGCTCATCGTGGAAGATCCAGAGATCGTTTCACAAGTGAACGAGAAAATTGAAAGCGAACACATGAACGCCGCGAAAGCCCTCGACGAAGTGGCTCAAACGATGATCATGATCTTCGAGTCGATGGACAACGAATACATGCGTGAGCGCGCAGCGGACGTTCGTGACGTCACGAAACGCGTCATGGCTCACATTCTTGGCGTGACATTCATGACACCCGCTTCAATCTCTGAAGAAGTCATCATCATCGCAGAAGACTTGACGCCGTCTGACACAGCACAACTTAACCGTAAGTACGTCAAAGGATTCGCGACGAACATCGGTGGCCGTACGTCACACTCGGCTATCATGTCACGCTCACTCGAAATCCCGGCTGTCGTCGGAACAAAAGTAGCGCTTGAAGAAATCAAAAATGGCGATCTCGTCGTCATCGACGGCACAGAGGGCGACGTGTTCGTCAACCCGTCTGAAGAACTCGTCAACGAATATAACGAAAAACGTGCTTCATTCGAAGCGTATAAAGAAGAGTTGAAACAACTCGTCAACGAAGAGTCGGTCACAGCCGACGGCCATAAAGTCAAACTTGCGGCCAACATCGGAACACCGAACGACCTCGAAGGCGTTTTGAAGAACGGTTCGGACGCGATCGGTCTCTACCGTACCGAGTTCCTCTACATGGACTCTGAGACGTTCCCGACTGAAGAAGAGCAATACAATGCGTATAAGACAGTCCTTGAAGGCATGGAAGGCAAACAAGTTGTCATCCGTACACTCGACATCGGCGGCGACAAAGAATTGTCTTACCTCGACTTGCCGAAAGAAATGAACCCATTCCTCGGCTACCGTGCGATTCGTCTTTGCCTTGAGGAAACTGATTTGTTCCGCACACAACTTCGCGCCCTTCTCCGCGCCTCGGCTCACGGTGACCTCGCGATCATGTTCCCAATGATTGCGACACTCGAAGAGTTCCGTGCCGCGAAAGCCCTTCTTCTCGAAGAAGAAGCGAAGTTGAAAGCAGAAGGCGTCGCTGTCGGCAACTACGAGACAGGGATGATGGTTGAAATCCCATCGACAGCCGTCATGGCGAAACAGTTCGCGAAAGAAGTCGACTTCTTCTCGGTCGGCACGAACGACTTGATTCAATACACGATGGCAGCGGACCGCATGAACGAGAAAGTCTCGTACTTGTACCAACCGTTCAACCCGGCCATCTTGAATCTTCTCCACAACGTCATCACAGAAGCGCACAAAGCAGGCAAATGGGTCGGCATGTGTGGCGAGATGGCAGGAGAAGAGCTCGCGATCCCAATCCTTCTCGGACTCGGACTTGACGAGTTCTCGATGTCAGCTTCGAGCGTATTGCGCGCACGTAGCCTCGTGAAACGTTTGACGAAATCGGAAACAGAAGCGATCGTCAACGAAGTTCTCAACATGGATACAGCAGAAGAAGTCGTGAACTTCCTCAGCGAAAAATTCGATATTAAGGCGTAATCAAAAAGATGGCTCTCGCACGATGTGAGAGCCATCTTTTTTTGTTTTATTCCGCCCCTTTATCATCCGTTCTGAAGTCGAGCGCCTCACCCGCGACGACCGTTTCTCCGAACGGCACGATGACCGTTTTGCCATCCCCGTTTGTCCAAATGATCGGCGTGATGAGCGACGGTACTTTATCGCGAATCAAGTCGAGGTCGACGTCGAGCAAGACATCCCCCGCTTCGACGCGATCGCCTTCTTTCACTTTCGACGTGAAGCCTTCCCCTTTCAAATTGACGGTGTCGAGACCGACGTGGATGAGGATTTCTCGTCCATCATCCGCGAGCAACCCGATCGCATGTTTCGTCGGGAAGAACGTCGTGATCTGTCCGGTGACAGGAGACACGACTTGGCCCGCGCTCGGTTCGATGGCAAATCCTTCACCCATCATCCGACCGGAGAACACTTGATCCGGCACATCGTCGAGTGACAAGATCACACCTGACATCGGTGCGAGGAAGCGATGATCGGCCTGTTCCGCCGCCTCAGGTGTGATGACAGCTTTTTCTTTCGGCTTGTACTCGCCGCCTTCAATGATCGCGGCGATTTGAGATTTGAGCGTGTCCGACTTCGGCCCGAAGATCGCCTGAATGTTGTCTCCGACTTCAAGGACACCGGCGGCACCAAGGTCTTTGAGCAAATCTTTATCGACTTGTTTGACGTCGTTTACAGTGACACGAAGTCGCGTGATACAGGCGTCGAGGTGCTTAATGTTCTCCGGTCCGCCTAGACCGACGAGCACTTCATAAGGCAAATCGTCACCGACGACGGTACGTGCCTCTTTTCCTTCGACCACGGCTTCACGTCCGGGAATCTTCAAGTCGAACTTTTGAATCGCGAAGCGGAACCCGAAGTAATAGATGACGGCGAACACGAGGCCGACCGGGATGACGAGCCACCAGGCCGTCCGGTTCGGTAATACCCCGAACAACAGATAGTCAATGAGTCCGCCCGAGAACGTCATCCCGATCTTGACGTTCAGTAAGTGCATCGTCATAAAGGACAGTCCGGCAAATACCGCGTGAATCCCGAATAGAAGAGGTGCGACGAAGACGAACGAGAACTCGACCGGCTCTGTGATCCCTGTGAGGAACGACGTGAGCGCTGCCGAGAAGTAAAGGCCTTCGACGTTTTTCCGACGTTCTTTCGGTACGGTGTGATACATCGCGAGACAGGCAGCCGGCAACCCGAACATCATGAACGGGAATTTCCCGGTCATATACGTCCCGGCCGTGAACTCGACGCCGTCACGCAACTGCGCGAAGAAGATCCGTTGGTCCCCTTGGACGAGATCCCCGGCTTGGTTCGTGTATTCCCCGAACTGGAACCAGAACGGAGAGTACCAAATGTGGTGTAGCCCGAACGGGATTAACGACCGCTCGACCAACCCGAAGACGAAGGCCGAGACGGCCACGTTCGCTTCGATGATCGTGCTTGAGAACGTGTTGATCGCGACTCCGATCGGCGGCCAAATGTAAGCGAGCCCGATCCCGATGATCAAACTGAACGCCGCTGTGGCGATCGGGACGAACCGCTTCCCGGCGAAGAACCCTAAGAAATCCGGCAACTTGATGTTGAAGTATTTGTTATAGGCAAATGCGGCGACTAGACCAGCAATAATCCCCCCGAACACCCCCATTTGGAGCGTCGGGATACCGAGCACCGTTGCGTACTGCGGGTCCCCTTGGACGATATCCGAAGTGATCCCGTTCCACGTGCTGATGACTTTGTTCATGATCAAATACCCGACGATAGCTGCTAACCCGGCGACACCGTCCCCGTTGGCCAACCCGATGGCGACCCCGACGGCGAACAACAGACCTAAGTTGGCAAACACGATATCCCCGGCATCGGTCATGACCTGCCAGACGAGGATGAGTGAATCGTTTGCCAAGAAAGGTAAGAGTGCAACGAGATCAGGATTTTGGAATGCGGTACCGAACGCCAGTAAGAGACCGGCTGCCGGCAAGATCGCAACCGGAAGCATGAGTGCCTTCCCGATCCGTTGCAAGACACCAAACACTTTCTTCCACATCTTGGTTCCCTCCTTTTGTCAGAATACTTACTTTTCCCCATCTGACATATGGCTGAAACCGTTTTCCCGATACAAAAAAAGCCAACCCATAAAGGATTGGCTTTCAACTAAAATTAGTTAGCTTTCTTTTCGTTACCTGACGCGATGACCGCTTGCATTTCTGATTTCAATGCATCCGAACGCGGTCCGAAGATCGCTTGAATGTTGTTTCCGACTTCAAGGACACCAGCTGCCCCGAGACGTTTCAACTCTTCTTTGTTCACTTGGTTCTTATCTTTAACTTCAACGCGAAGACGTGTGATACAAGCGTCTAAGTGTTTGATGTTTTGTGAACCACCGAAACCAACGAGGATATCTTGTGCAAGTTCCGAACCAGTAGCAGTTGATTGCTCAACGACTTCATCTTCACGGCCCGGTGTTTTAAGGTTGAACTTGCGGATTACGAAGCGGAATCCGAAGTAGTAAACGACTGCGAATACGAGACCGACCGGAATGACGAGCCACCAGTCTGTACGGTTAGGAAGAACACCGAAGAGAAGGTAGTCGATCAAACCGCCCGAGAACGTCATCCCGATTTTGACGTTCAAGATGTGCATGACCATGAATGAAAGGCCAGCGAAGACGGCGTGTACTGCGAACAAGAGTGGAGCGACGAACAAGAATGAGAACTCGATCGGCTCAGTGATACCAGTCAAGAACGATGTAAGTGCTGCCGAAGCCAAAAGACCACCGACGACTGCTTTACGCTCAGGACGTGCTTCATGGTACATCGCGAGTGCTGCTGCTGGAAGACCGAACATCATGAACGGGTATTTACCAGTCATGAACGTACCGGCTGTAAGTTCAGCGCCGTCACGAATTTGTGCGAAGAAGATCGCTTGGTCACCACGGACGATCGTACCAGCTGCATCCGTGTACGAGCCGAACTCGAACCAGAACGGCGAGTAGAAGATGTGGTGAAGACCGAACGGGATCAATGAACGTTCAATCAAACCGAAGACAAACGCCGCGAGCGTGCGGTTTTCAGTCAACATGAAGTTTGAGAATGAGTTCAAGCCGTGCTGAACTGGTGGCCAGATGAGAAGCATGACGAAACCAGCGACGACCGCGGCGACAGCCGTGACGATTGGGACGAAACGCTTACCAGCGAAGAAGCCAAGGAATTGCGGCAGTTGAATGTTGAAGTATTTGTTATATGCCCAGGCGGCGATCAGACCCATAATGATACCACCGAATACACCTGTTTGAAGTGTCGGGATACCAAGGACTGATGCGTAAGCCGGGTCACCTTGTGCGATAATTTCAGGCGTGAGCTCGAGCCACACACCCATAACTTTGTTCATGATGAGGAACCCGACGATAGCTGCGAGTCCGGCAACGCCGTCCCCTGCTAAACCGATTGCGACACCGACAGCGAATAAGAGTGCCAAGTTCGAGAAGATGATGCCACCCGCTTGCTCCATGAGCTGAGCGAATTTCACGACGCCTGCGTTCGTTAACCAACCAGCGCGTGATGTAAGGGCCGGGTTTTGCATCGCGTTACCGAATGCAAGAAGAAGACCGGCGGCCGGCAAGATCGCAACAGGAAGCATAAGCGCTTTACCGACTTTTTGAAGAACACCAAAAATCTGCTTAAACATGATAAATCCTCCTTTTGAAATGGTTTGTACGGAAAGACGACTGTAGATGTCAGACAACCGACGTATCTAAACGTTTTCATAATAAACGTTTATAAAAACAGAAACAGGCATGAACAAGGGATAGAACGTAGACCTCTCCCAATGGAGAAATCGTAAGCCGTTCCACTCCTTACTCATGCCTGATCGAATCAGTAACACGTAAGATACGTGGTATCATTTATCTACTTGTAAGGCGCTGGAGATGCATCGTCAAATATGTCGCTTCACCTCGTGGGACAGGACGCTTTAATTCGCGTTCCATGATACCCATCAGCTCCCAAGCAGTACTATAGCATAGCGGATATTCTTCACGCAATACCTTTTCTATTTTTTGTGGGGCCTCGACGAGCTCACCGGTCGCAACCCGCTCAACGGCGTACCGTAAGTGCCGAAGTAAGCGCTTATAATCGAGTGAAGTCCGATCCATTTTGACGTTCAACCGACTCTCAATCGTCTGAACGATTTGCCCGATGATTTGATTGTGACGGTTCACTTCGAGCACGTTTTTAAACGTCGTCGCCGAATGGATATGAAGGGCGATAAAACCGACCTCGGCGTCCGGCAACAACACGTCGAGCCGCTCATGAATCATATCGACGATGCGTTCGGCGAGCGCGTACTCGTTCGGATAGAGCGATTCGGTCTCCAGCAAGAACGGATTCGTCACTTCCATCCCTTGTTCGATTCGTTTCATCGTGAAGAACAAGTGGTCGGTCAAGCCGATATGAATATGTTCATCGACCTTTTTGCCCGTACTCATCTCGATGAAGCCGACGATTTCTTGCATGAAGGCGATAAAGTCCTCATCGACGTGCTTGACGAGTTCACGGTACTGCGACTGTTCTTCTTTATCGGTCAACTGATACACTTTCTCCGGGACGCTGGCCGGGTCGACGAGATCGCCCGCCTTCTTGCCAAAGCCAATCCCCTTCCCAAGTAGAATGACTTCCGGATCCGTATCATGTTGACAAATGACAACGCTATTATTCAACACTTTTTTGATCGTATACATCGGTAATGTCATTCGTATCGCATCCCTTACTAATTAAATCGTTATCTTATCTAGTATATCGGTTCAGCTTCTAAAAAAGTAGGCGGAAAACAAAAAAGACGAACATTTCTGTCGTCTTTAGAACATCGAATAACCGCTCTTGCGCAAGAATCGAATCGTCACGCCAGCCAAAATGGTGCCGAGCAAGCCGAAACCGAGCATGAAGATGTCAAGAAACTGCAGCCCGAGCAAACGTTCATACACGTTCGCGAGTGCCGTCGACGTTTCTGTGACGTAACTTGAGAGCTTGACGTTATCAATCATCAAAATGACGAAGATCGGATAGATGAACACGAGCGTCCATGTCTTTTTCAGCAACATGTTCAAGATGAAGCCGATGCTAAAGAACATGACCAAATATAAAATCGCGCCGATGACGGCCTGGATGATATGCATGCGATTGCCCCCTTTTCCCGATATCTATTATACCGAATCGACTTCCGCTTGGTCAAAGAAGTTCACCGGATTGTCGACACGAAAAAGCAGCCCGTTCTCATGAACAGGCTGCGCGTTGGCTCAACTGAATTAGAATTTACCCTTTTTAAGGACAAGACCATATTTCTTGAGCTCGATGAAGTGTTTGTTGTCGATGACTTTCTTCATGAACGAAGCGTTGCGACCGAAGATCTTTTTGCCCATGACGATTCCAATCCCATCGTTATGGCCGAGTGAAGCGACTGTCCCTTTGCTCTCATACGTGAACTTCGAAGTCGATTTTCCGTTGATGAGGGCCGCGATGTTTTTCGCAACGTTATGTGCTTGTTGCGTCGCGATTTGGGCTGTCGGCGGGTATGGGCGGTTTGATACCGGGTCCATGACGGCCGAGCAGTCACCGATGATGAAGACGTTGTCGTGGCCAGGGGCACGGTTGTCCGCTTCGACCATGACGCGGTTACGGACCGCTTCAAAGCCAGATTTCTCGATGATTGGGCTACCGCTGACGCCGCCTGTCCAAAGGATCGTGTTCGCAGCGATCGTCTCCGTCGTGTCACCTTGGAGTGGACCGAACGTGACAAGACCAGGTTCGACACCTTTGATTCCGTTGCCGAGTTTCATCTCGACGCCGTTACGCTCGAGCCATTTCTGCGCATACGTCGTGAGTTCCGGGTCGAAACCTGGGAGAACCGTTGGCGCCGCTTCGATGTTGACGATGCGAACCGCTTCACGCGGTACGTCGTATTGCTTGCAAAGCTCAGGGATACGGTTGACGAGTTCGCCGAGGAACTCGATGCCGGTAAAGCCTGCGCCACCGACGACGATCGTGACGTAAGAGCGATCTGTCGAATTTTTTGATTTATATTCTGAGAACGAGTACTCGATGTGGTTTTTGATTTTACGGACGCTGTTGAGCGAGCTGATCGTCATCGCGTTCTCTTTGAGACCTGGGATACCGAACGTTTCCGGTACGCCGCCGAGCGCGAACACGACATAATCGTATTCAACAGTCGAACCGTCTTCGAGCAATACTTGTTTAGCCGTAGTATCGACGCGATCGACGATCCCTTTGACAAATTTCACTCGTGACGGGTTCACGACGTCGTTGATGTAAACGCGAGCTTGATCCGGTTTCATCGTTCCTGCCGCTGGCTCGTGAAGCCACGTTGTCTGGTAATGGTAATCATGCTTGTTAATAAGCGTGATGTTCGCATCTCCGGCTGAAAGTGTCTTCTGAAGATTGACTGCTGTGATGAGCCCGCCAAAACCCGCGCCGAGAATAACAATGTTAGGTCGTTTCATGTTCATTTCCACCTTATGTTTCATAGTTTTGTTTTCTTGAACAACCATGTTGTGTCTTTTTTCACATGATTGTTCACAATAAAGCCTAAACCTTGTTCAACCAATGTTCACAATTGCTTCTATGTCATTGTACGCTCTTTGTTTCGTTTTCTCAATGGAAAAGCTTATCTTCTTGAATTTTTTTTGAATGTATTGCATGTTTGTACAGAATGGATTTAATTGACGAATGTCACTATAATAGATGTATACGTTTTGAGGAGGAATTCGATGAAATCGACGAAAGATGTGATCATCATCGGTGGCGGCCCGGTCGGACTGTTCACCGCATTTTATGCAGGTATGCGACAACTCGATGCGACGTTGATCGAAAGTTTGCCACAACTCGGCGGACAATTGTCAACGCTCTATCCAGAAAAATATATTTACGACATCGCCGGCTTCCCGAAAGTGAAAGCCCAAGATTTGATCGACCAGCTGAAAGCACAGGCTGACCAGTTCGAGCAGGACTATCGTTTAGGCGAGACGGTCGAGACGGTGGAACGGTTAGAAGACGGCACGTTCCAAATCACGACGAACAAAGACGAGTATCATACGAAAGCGATCATCATCACTGCCGGGAACGGGGCATTCGCCGCACGTCCGCTCGGGATTGATGGTTGCGAAGACTTTGCCAACCTTCATTATTTCGTGGACAACATGGAGAAATTCCGTGACCGCCGCGTCATGATCGCCGGTGGCGGCGACTCAGCCGGTGACTGGGCGCTCATGCTTGAAGGCATCGCCAAAGAAGTCCACATCGTCCACCGCCGTGACCGTTTCCGTGCCCATGAGCACACGGTCGAACAGATGAAGGCATCGACGATCAACGTCTGGACACCATATAACATCGAGTCGCTCTCTGGTGAGACGCACATCGAATCGATCGAGTTGACCGACAAGGACGGCACCTCGAAGTTCGTCGAAGTCGATGACTTGATTTGCAACTACGGTTTCGTCTCGTCACTCGGCCCGATCAAAAACTGGGGCATGGAGTTCGAGAAGAACACGATCCGTGTCGACTCACGCATGGAGACGACAGTCGCCGGCATCTTCGCTTGCGGTGACATCGCCACGTACGAAGGCAAAGTGAAATTGATCGCGACCGGCTTCGGCGAAGCACCGATCGCCGTCAACCAAGTGAAGCAGCTCGTCGACCCGACAGCACGCCACCCGCAACACTCGACCTCGGTATTTGCCGGGAAATAATCAATTCGGCCCCTCATCTTGATTGATGAGAGGCCGTTTTTTTTATTTGCGAATCGTCTGAATGATGACGCGGTCAATCCAATCATCAAGTTGCGTGAACACGAATCCGGCTTTTTTCGCCTCCGCGATCGACATGTAGTAATCGACGTCCGTGTCGTACGGGGACGACTCCCCGTCTTTGACGATGTGGACCGGTTTACCGAGATGATGACCAATCCGCTCCATGAGCGCGCCCATCGAGATCAACCCGTCGCTCGCCGCGTTGAACGGCCCGGTCACGTTCGCCCGGCCGACCCATTCCAAAAAGGCGGCCGCCTCAAAGCTTGAGATGAAGCCCATTTTTGCTTCCGGATGATGGAGGACGATCGGCTCTTCCCGACGAATCGCGTCGACATAAAACTTGAGACGGTCCGTATAGTCGTCCGGACCGAGCACGATCGGAAAGCGGACGGTCGCGACCGGGAACGAGGCGCGATGAAAGAAGTACGATTCGGCCTCCCGTTTACCTTGTCCGTAGTCATGATCTGCTTCGAGGTGGTAATCGTAATGGAGCGGATTGAAGTCACTTTCTTTTAAATTGGAACCCGGGGCGTAGACGGACAACGTCGACGTCAGCACATATTTTCCGACTCGGTCCAAAAACGCATCGGCCGCGATTTTCGCCTGATACGGCGAAAAACAAATGTTGTCATAGATGACATCGTAACGGTCGCGTGATAAGTCTTTCATCGTCGCCACCGACTGCCGGTCTCCTTTGATTGAACGAATCCCTTCTGCCTCAGGCACTTGCAGTTGCCCTCTCGTCACAATCGTCACGTCGTCTCCCGCCTCCGCCAATCGGAGTGCCAATCGTTTCCCGAAATAGCGCGACCCACCGAAAATCAGTACTTTTCTCATCCTCTCTGCCCCCTTTTCATCCTTCTCTCTCCAATATTCCCGTTCATTTCCTTGGAATAACCTACGAACAAAAAAAGGTCACAGACGTATGTCTGCAACCTCCCCGTTCAGCAATCTCCCGGTGTCCCGGCGTTCGACGCGGTCCGGAAACTCGAGCCGCAACCGCACGTCGCGATGGCGTTCGGGTTTTTAATCGTAAAGCCGCCCCCGAGCATCGACTGTTTGTAGTCGATTTCGAGCCCATCGACGACACCGTGGTCGGCCTCGGCGACGATGACGCGGACCCCGTGATGGTCGAACTGAACGTCCTTGTCCGTCTTTTCCTCATCGAACCCCATTCCATAAGACAAGCCGGTACATCCGCCCCCTTGTACTTTGATCCGTAAATATTGTCCATCGGGGCGTTCGGTCTGTTTCATCATATCGATGACCTGAAGCGCCGCTGACTCTGTCAAATGAATCATCTGAACTCCTCCTTCATTATCTTCATATCAAGTCAACTCACTTGAGATTTTGTGAAATATCTTGTATAACTAAACTGTAACAAAAAAAATTAAATCGTTCCATCTTCGGGGCAGGGTGAAATTCCCGACCGGCGGTATTGAAGACAAGTTCTTCTCAGCCCGTGAGCGAGCAAGGCGTTGCTTGCTGATTTCGTGAGATTCGAAAGCCGACAGTATAGTCTGGATGGGAGAAGATGGCGGCATCCGACCGATATTCGGATGTTTTCTTTGGCGTGGGCTTTTCCGCGATGGAAAACATCTATTTCGTATGCGCGTAAACTCTCCCGATTGTTTTCATGCAATCGGGTTTTTCTATGCGACGGGTGCCATTCATCAAGGAGCGACAAAAGGAGAGATTTTGATGAAAACAACGCGTAACAAACGATTGACTACACTGGTGACGCTATCGATGCTCGGGGCGATCTCATTCGTGCTCATGCTCTTTAACTTCCCACTGCCTTTCCTACCACCGTTCTTGAAAGTGGACTTCAGTGACATCCCAGCGCTCGTCGCCGGTATCGTCTTCTCGCCACTCGCAGGCGTCGTGGTCGTCGCTCTAAAAAACGTCCTCTATTATGTCTTTAACGGTGGCGGCGTGCCGGTCGGTGAACTTGCGAACTTCTTCGCGGGTGTCGCCTTCATGTATCCGGTCGCTTGGTTCTACCATAAACGTAAAACGAATAAAGCGCTCGCTTCAGGCCTCGTGGCCGGAACGATCACGATGGCGCTCAGCTTGGCCATCTTGAACTATGTACTCATCTTACCGGCATACGCGTTCTTCTTCGGGATGGCCGAAATGGCGGACCCGGCCGTGAAAACGAACCTCGTCCTTTACGGGATCTTACCATTCAACTTTATTAAAGCCTTGTTGATCACTGCCTTGTTCGTCCCGCTCTTCATCAAATTGAAGCCGTGGATCGAACGTCAGCGCATGCAACTTCAAGCGTAACTCGTACGCGTCTAGGAACATTCCTAGGCGCTTTTTTCATGTCTTGTTCAATAACAGCGCCATCCCATTCCGGCTTACCCATACGTATCAACCGAAGGGACATGACACCATCCTAGGACGATGGACAGTTTCCGGATCTCGTGTCTCACGTGACGGCTCACAGCGACGCACATGACACACGACCTTAACCTGCCCACACAAAAAGAGTGACCACCGAAGTGATCACTCTGATTATCTCGTATTCGATTAGAGAAGAAGTCCAGCGAGTGTCGCTGACATCAAGTTAGCGAGCGTACCTGCGAGAATCGCGAGGACACCCATGCGTGCGATGTCACCACGACGGTTCGGCGCCATACCACCGAGACCACCGAGAAGGATCGCGAGTGACGAGATGTTGGCGAATCCACAGAGCGCGAACGCTGTCATCGCTTCCGTACGAGCTGAAAGCTCACCCGTGCCAATGATTGGTGCGAATTCAGAGAAGGCAACGAACTCGTTCAAGACAAGTTTTTGTCCGAGGAAGCTACCGAACTGAACTGCATCTGCCCACGGTACACCGATGACGAACGCGAGCGGAGCAAACACATAACCGAGAATCAATTGAACTGTAAGGTCACCGAAGCCGAACAAGCCACCGATTCCACCGAGAATCAAGTTGACGAGTGCGATCAATGAAACGAAGGCGAGAAGCATCGCACCGACGTTCAAGGCGAGGAAGAGACCGTCTGACGCACCGCGAGCGGCCGCATCGACGAAGTTCGCTGCCTTGTTCTCTTCATCTTCCGCGATTTCGATGTTGTCATCTGGCTCATCTGTCTCAGGGACGATGATTTTCGCGAACATGAGACCTGCCGGAGCAGCCATGAAGCTCGCTGCGAGCAAGTACGAGAGCGGTACACCGAGTGCGGCATATCCAGCAAGTACCGAACCGGCAACCGATGCGAGACCACCGACCATGACTGCGAAAAGCTCTGACTGCGTCATCGAAGGAAGGTACGGTTTGATGACGAGCGGTGCCTCTGTTTGACCAACGAAGATGTTCGCCGTCGCCGAGAGTGACTCTTTACGTGACGTGCCGAGCGCTTTCGCGAGCGCCGTACCGAGAATACGGATGACCCACTGCATGACGCCGACATAGTAGAGAAGAGCGATGAGCGACGACATGAAGACGATGATCGTCAACACTTGGAACGCGAAGACGAAGTTGTCCCCGCCTACAGCTGTGCCGAAGACGAAGCTGATCCCTGCGTTCGCCGTGTTCAAGACGTTTTGAACCCCTTCCGAGATCCAAAGTAAGACGGCCCGCCCTGCTGAAGTATAAAGGACGAGGAAGGCGAACAAGAACTGGATGGCGAATGCCGCCAAGACTGTGCGCCACTTGATGGCTTTACGGTTGGTAGAGAAGATGTAAGCGATTCCAATTAGTGCCAAAATACCAACCACACTCATGATTTTCATTAGTGTTGTGCTCCTTTCATGTTAAGAAAAGCTATTATTTGTGACATACCCGAAAAGAGATGTGTCCTACCGTTTGAAACGCTTTCTTTTTTTGATGTTAAACGTCAGACAACCTACATTCGAACCTCTTTGAATATACCAGACCGTTTTAAAAAAAGCAACGGGTCAAAAAGAAAAAAAGTTTGAAGAAACTCCAAACTTTTTACCATGCCATCTCTTCGATTTTTTCATATACGTTTGCCACGAGTTCCTCCGGCGTCTGCCCGATCACGACTTCACCGTCAACGAGGCAAAACAAGTCAAGGGCACACACACCGCAGTAGCCGGTGCAGCCATATTCCACGACGTCAAGGTCAGGGTCAGACTCGAGCTTGGCACGGGCGATTTGTGAGCCCATCGCTAAGTTCGAGGCACAGAACTCGATGATTGGATTCATCATTTCTTTCACCGTCTTTCTTTCCTTTATTCTAAGGAAAATGGTTCTTCTACGGCAGATTATAACATGATACAGTTAAAGAGTAACAAAGGGGGATTTTTATGCGCAAATTAGTCGTCTTAGGAGGCGGTTACGGGGGAATGCGTGTCATCGAACGTGTGCTCAGCCATCAGCTGAACGACGTGTCGATCACACTCGTCGATCGTCTGCCTTATCATGGGTTAAAAACAGAGTATTATGCATTGGCCGCCGGAACGGTGTCAGACCGTGACATTCGGGTCGACTTCCCGGAAGGAATCGACTACATATACGGCCAAGTGACCGACATCGACACGACAGACAAAATGGTCTTGCTCGCAAGCGGGGAAAAAGTACCGTATGACGACCTCGTCATCGGACTAGGTTGCGAGGACAAATACCACAACGTACCCGGAGCCGCCGAATTCACGTATAGCATTCAAACGCTTGAAGAATCGCGGAAGACACAACAAGCCATCAACGGCCTCTCACCCGGCTCTGTCGTCTCGATCGTCGGTGCCGGCCTGTCCGGCGTCGAGCTCGCGAGCGAGCTCCGGGAAAGTCGTCCTGACTTGACCGTTCGTCTCTTCGACCGTGGACCATCCGTCTTGTCGTTCTTGTCAAACCGCGTCTCGATGTACGTCCAGTCCTGGTTTGAAGAGCACGGTGTCGACGTCATCAACAACGCCAACATCACGCGCGTCGATGCGGATGGTTTATGGAACCACGAAGAACTCTTCGCCTCGGACATGATCGTCTGGACGGCGGGCATTCAACCGGTCGCGGTCGTCCGTAACCAAGGTTGGGAGCTTGACGGCGGTGGCCGTGTCAAATTGACGCCTCACCATCATGTCCCGGAAGCACCGGACGTCTTCGTCGTCGGGGATAACGCAAGCCTTCCGTACGCACCTTCCGGCCAACTCGCCGAGGCCCAAGCCGAGCAGATCGTCCAAGTGTTGCTCTGCAAATGGAAAGGTGTGGCTTATCCCGACCTTCCTGCCATCAAATTGCGAGGCACGCTCGGTTCGCTCGGCAAAAAAGCAGGGTTCGGCGTCTTCATGGGCAAACAATCGCTCACGGGGAAAGTCGCTCGACTGCTCAAGTCGGGCATCTTATGGAAGCATAAAGTCATTAAATAAACGTATGTTCCAACGTGTTGTGCCGATCTCGGCACGACACGTTTTTGTATGGACACAACCTTTGGCGCTTGAAGACGCGTGTGACAAAAGTCCTGGACCGATATCCCCGATTCCACATTTTAAATATTCTGAATATTGATACGATTGACATCTACATCCCGATGGAAATACTTGTTACATTATGGACACGGCAAACAACACGCGCCACTCCTCGCTTCCTCGGACTGGTCGGACGTGTTCTTAACGCCTACATAACCTAAAGGGGGAACCACATTGAAGAAGAAAAAACTTTGCAGCACCGTCCTCGCCTCACTACTCGTCTTGTCATCTGCTCCACAAATCGCGGATGCGTCTAGCGACAACGGGAAAGAACGTGTCATCGTCGTATTCAAAGATTCCGCCAAGAAAAACCCGCTCTCGATTCAAGGCATGGAAGTCCGTCAGCAGTACGCCAACATCCCGGCCGCTGCGCTTGAAGTACCAAAATCTGCTCTGAACGGCTTGAAAAACAACCCGAACATCGCTCATGTCGAAGTCGACCAAACGGTTCAAATCGAGAACCAAACACAAGACTGGGGCATTCCAAAGTTAAAAGCACCGTCCGCGTGGCAAAGTGGATTCACCGGGAAGGGCGTCAAAATCTCCGTCGTCGATACCGGCATTTCAGCTCACCCTGACTTGACGATTTCCGGGGGTGCCTCGTTCAGTAGTGTGACGAGCTCATATGCCGACGACAACGGTCACGGGACCCACGTTGCCGGGATTATCGCCGCTCGCAACAACAGTATCGGCACGGTCGGAATCGCCCACGAAGCGAGCATCTATGCCGTCAAAGCGCTCGAAGCGAACGGTAGCGGTAGCTTGTCGAGCATCATCGCCGGAATCGACTGGTCGATCTCGAACCAAATGGATATCATCAACTTGAGTCTCGGGACGACGAGCCACTCGTCAACGCTTCAACAAGTCGTCGACCGAGCCAACAACGCCGGTATTCTCGTCGTCGCCGCTGCCGGGAACAACGGACGCGCCGACGGTTCAGGCGACCTCGTCAACTACCCGGCTCGTTACAGCTCAGCGATCGCGGTCGCAGCGACAGACATTAACGACAACCGTGCCTCGTTCTCAGCGACAGGTAGCACTGTCGAAGTCGCGGCACCAGGGGTGAACATCAACTCGACGCTCTACAATGGCGGCTACGGTCCATTGAGTGGTACATCGATGGCGACACCTTACGTCGCCGGTAACTTGGCGCTCATGAAACAAGCGTATCCATCACTTTCAGCATCTCAGCTCCGCACACGCTTGTCGCAAGACGTCATCGACCTCGGTCCAACCGGGCGCGACACATGGTTCGGTAACGGGCTCGTTCAAGCTCCAGGCTCTGGCGGCACGTCGCAACCAGTCCAGGCGCTCTCGACGACGGTCACGACGTCAAAAGCAACGTACAATGCCGGCGAACAAGTTTCCATCTCATCAACGGTTCGTAATGCGAACGGTCAAGCTGTCGCCAACGCGGACGTCCGCGTGACGGTCACACAACCGAACGGCTCGACATTGACGGGTACAGGTAAGACGGCTTCGAACGGTTCGATCACGTTCACGCTCTCGACGACGTCTTCTTCACAGAAAGGGACGTATCAAGTGAAATCGGACGCGACGCTCTCTGGCTACACAGCCGGGTCGGCAACGACGTCATTCCAGCTTCGCTAACTAAAAAGAGTCGGATGAGTCCAGTGGACTCGTCCGACTCTTCTTATTTTTGTTCGATGGCCGCATACACTTTTCGAAGTTGGACGACCCCTTCGTCCACGACTTCGCCATCCAACAGAACGAGCGGATAAAACCACTCATCTTGTCTGATCGCCTCCGCGATCTCATCATCGACCGTCTCAAAATCGATATATTCGAACTCGAAACGGTGCTCCGGATATTTACGCCCGAGCGCGCTCTGCAACCATTCGTACGTCTCCGTAGAACTCGGTGCCCCGACACAACTCGCGCACTGGACTTCGGCGCCATACACGGTGATTTTCATCTCCATCCCCCCCTCTTCTTTCCTATTATACAAAATCAAGAGCGCCATCGTCATAAAACGCTCAGCGTTAATGATTGAGAAACAATCTCAAACTTGCTAGAATGAAAGAGAACCAGAAAGGGGTAGATACCATGGAAATGTTCGATCAAGTCCAAGAAGTACTCGATAAATTACGCCCGTTCTTGCTTCGCGACGGCGGTGACGTTGAACTCGTAGATGTAGAAGAAGGCATCGTCAAGCTTCGATTGATGGGCGCTTGCGGCAGTTGTCCGTCTTCAACAATCACGTTGAAAGCCGGGATTGAGCGCGCGCTCATCGAAGAAGTACCTGGCATCGTCGAAGTTGAACAAGTATTCTAATTAGAAAAGGGAGACACGTGTCATCCCTTTTTTTCGTGCATCCATTCATCCAAGCTCTCGACCATATAGGTCGGGAGCTTTTCTTGTTCTTGGATGAACGCCGGCCCGTGCACGCCTGAATTGACGTGGAGCGTCCGGATTCCTCCGTTGATGCCGAACAAGATGTCGGTATGGTAGTTATCCCCGACCATGACGACCTCGTCTTTCGTGAGGCCGATCATCTCTAAAGCGATATCGACCATGACCGGCTCCGGTTTGCCGATAAAGAACGGATCTTTTTCGGTCGTGACGGCTAGCACCGAAGTGAGCGCCCCGTTTCCTGGCAAGAAGCCGCGTTCTGTCGGAATGGCGATGTCCCCGTTCGTCGAAATAAAGCGCGCCCCGTTGCGGATGGCCAACGCCCCTTTTGCCAGTTTCTCGTACGTGATATGGCGGTCGAGCCCGATGACGACGTAATCCGCTTTCGGCTCATCCGTCACCGTAAAGCCACGCTCTTCAAGCGCGAGACGAAGCCCGTCTTCTCCGATCATATAAATCGTCGCTTTCGGTGTCATCTTCTCAATATAACGCGCTGTCGCCATCGCACTCGTCAACACGTGTTCAGGCGTCACGTGCACGCCCATCTTCACGAGCTTATCGGCCACTTGTCCAGGTGTCATCGAAGCGTTGTTCGTCACAAACAAGTACGGGAACCCCGTCGCCTCAAGCCGATTCACGAAGTCGACCGCCGCTTTGATCGGTTCGGTCCCTGCGTACATCGTTCCATCTAAGTCAAATAAGTATCCTTTAACCGTTTCCATCCAATCACTCACTTTCTGGTAAAAATGCCGACACAGGCCCAAGCTCGACCTCTACATAGCGACGAACTTGTTCCGGAAATTTAGCGAACGTTTCTTTGTTATCAGTTGCCCACGCGTCAAAGCGTGACGAATCGGACGTCACAAACTCCCGGACGTAATAGGCACGGAGCAAGACGAGCTCTTTCGCGGCCCGCGCCGTCTCCTCGTCGAGCACCCGCTCATCGAGCAAGATGTCGACGATATCTTCGTAACTTCCCGGGTCTCGCATAATGAAGCCATCAATCATCGAGTTTCCGACGTCAATCACGCCTTCCATCAGATGGACGGCGAGACGCTGTTTCGCAAGTTCGACCGTGAACGCGTCCCCTTCGAGCTTGTCGATTCGCTCGAGCATCGATTCCATATGGACGAGTGTCGCATTAATTTTTTCTCTGTTAACAAAATACATCGTGATCCCCCCTGCCCCCTATCATAAGCCTTTTTTTGACGTGAGAAAAGAAACTCTCCTATTTACATCATTTATTTCATTGTGATACACTAATCAACGGATTAACGTTGCAAAAAGTATAACACATTAAAAATAGATCACGTGGAGGGTACAACACTATGGAACGAGAATTAGCGTTAGAGATCGTACGGGCAACCGAGGCCGCAGCACTTGCCTCATCAAAATGGATCGGTCGCGGTCAAAAGAACGAGGCCGATGATGCGGCAACGTCCGCGATGCGAGAAGTGCTCGGCACGGTCAACATGGATGCGACGGTCGTCATTGGTGAAGGTGAGCTCGACGAGGCGCCGATGCTTTATATCGGTGAACGTCTCGGTACGACGTTCGGTCCTGAAGTCGATATCGCCGTCGACCCGCTCGAAGGCACATCGATTGTCGCCAAAGGGCTCGGGGACGCGATGGTCGTCATCGCTGTCGCTGATAAAGGCGCCCTCCTCCACGCGCCTGATATGTATATGGATAAACTTGTCGTCGGACCGAACTTGAAAGGGAAAGTCTCTCTCGACGAGCCGCTCGAGTCGATCATCGAGAAAGCCGCCCTCTATAACGGGAAACGCATCGAGGAAGTGACGGTCATCATGCAGGATCGGGACCGTCATGAGCATTTACGCCAAGCCGCTATTAAAATGGGCGCTCGCGTCAAATTGTTCGAAGACGGTGACGTATCAGCCGGAATCGCCGCTGCCGTCAAATCGAACCCGATCGACATCTTCATCTCGACGGGCGGCGCACCGGAAGGCGTCATCACGGCAGCCGCCGTCAAAGCGCTCGGCGGTGACATGCAAGCTCGTCTTCACCCGATGAACGAAGAAGAGACGGCACGCGTCATCTCAATGGGCATCGAAGACCCGCTTCAACTGCTCACACTCGACGACCTCGTCAAGAGCGACGACTGCATCTTCGCGGCGACAGGTGTCACGACGGGTGAGCTGCTCGATGGTGTCAAGTTCTTGACGGACGATATTGTCGAGACGACATCGCTCGTCATGCGCTCGAAGACGAAGACGATTCGCAAAGTCGTCGCCGAGCATACGCTCTCGCTTAAACCATATTTACAGAAACAGCCGGTGAACGTCTAATTGATGTTCGCTGAACTGAAGCCTGAATGTTCGACACTTGATAAAAGGTGCGCATTCAGGTTTTTTTGTGTTCGAATCGATGTAAGCGATGGAATCTAAAAAAATGACCCCGGAGCAAACGCCGGGGCCACCTGATGACTACATCATCGATACGACAATCGATTTGGTTAAGAGGAGCTTTGAATCGCTCGATATTACTTACGACCCTGTATTTCGGTCACCAATCACAATCGTTGCATCTTGGTCTGTCTTTATCTCCTGCTTACTTAAAAGCAAAGCTGATACGAAAGCGGTAATCGGAATGGCAAGCACGAGACCAATGCTCCCGGCAAGCGTCCGCAGGATTTCTACACTATAAACCTCCATATGAATCAATTCTCCGAAAGGATACTCGTAGGCATTCATCAATAAAAGAATTGGGAGGGAGGCGCCTACGTAAGCTAAGATCAACGTATTCGCCATCGTACCCATGATGTCCCCGCCTACGTTCATTCCTGACTTGAACAAGTCTTTATAAGACGCCTTCTGGTTATTACGTTTTACTTCCTCAAGTGATGAAGCAATCGAAATCGCGACATCCATGACAGCGCCAAGCGCTCCAATGATGATCCCAGCAAGCAACAGGCCAGAAAGGTCGATCGAATTTTCCGAATCGAGCATCCCGAGCATGATTTCTTCTTCCCCATGAAAACCGGACATTTTCATCAGACTCATGAAAATAAAGGAAGTCAAAGCCGCCGCGCCCAATCCGCCCACGGTTCCGGCAATCGCAGCAAGCGTTTTCCGAGAAATTCCGCTCACAATCACGAAAGTCAGCGTCGTGACAATCGCGCCTGTAATGAGTACGAGCAAGACCGGATTATAGCCTTCCAACAAATAAGGAATCATAAACTTGAAGAGAATAAAGACAGTCAACCCTAACGTAATCACAGACTTAAGGCCTTTCACCTTGCCAAAGAAGAGCAACAGCGCGATGAACAACCCACCTAGAATATAGGTTGGAACGTCTCTCGTATATCCGATCGGATAAGCCCGGGTGATCTCCCCATTTTCAATTTGAAGCCCGACGGTAATGCGGTCACCTTCTTCAAACCAGAAGTTGCTGTTCGCAAAATACGTATCGACGTAATTGAAACCTTCGACCTCGATTTCCTGGCCTTTATATTCTCCAGATAAAATCTCGACATTCAATAGTTGAAATTCTCTTTCTTCTTGTGTGATTTCCTCAATTTCTGTTCTTTCCTCAATGACTTCCAGAACACGGGCGGTTGTGTTGACGGTATTTGGCATCTCATACATCATTTCCTCTTCGCCAGGGTTCATCGGCGGTGGCGTATAGCTTGCAAGGGCAGTCGAAGGAACGATTAGAAACGTGAATATAATGAGCGTGATTAATCGAAACATGGTGTTAATTTCTCCTTTGTACGAGTTCAAGCTGACAGACAATGAGAACCTATTATAACAAATGAAGTGCGAATATTCGTTTAGCAATTCCATTTTTAAATCAAATTGTAACATGAGATCTGTATACGCCTGACCCACTCCCGTCATACGTTCCTCCGCTCATTTCCAAGCGCTTGGAAATGACCCATCCACTACAAAAAGCGACCGCCCCTTAATTATAAGGGACAGTCGCTTTCATCATATTATGCGTTTACAGATTTAGAATCCTGTCGGGGCATCCGTTGAATGGTCGGTCATATATTGCGGTTCTGGTCGCTGATCTTGCTGAATCGAATCGTAGAACGTCGCATACGCCGTCGAGAAGTACGGATAGATGAACAAGAATCCGATCCCGAGCGTCAAAATCCCGACGAAGAACCAACCGATGAACGACAAGACGAGCTTGAACGCTTGCATCTTGTGGCCGTCCATCAACCGACGAGACTCCGTGATCGCTTCGAGTGCCGAAAGTTCCGGCTCGTCACGCATGATGTAATACGTGAGCGAGTACGAGAACGCTTTAATGATCCCTGGAATTATTAAAAGCAACGACCAGAGGAAGATGAAAATCCCCATGAGGAGCGGTGCCAGAACGTGCTTCACGTAACCGTTCCGGAACGGTTCAAACAGTTGCGAGATGGCCGGCTTGTCGCCGCGTGATACCGACAGGACGATCCAAGACCATCCGAGCGTGAGCGGTGCGATCAAAATTGTGAGCAAAAGTGACAAGAGTGTCAGTGATGTTTCCGTCGCCGTAGGTGCCACTTCTGGGTCCACCGTCGGGGCGAACGTCTGCGGGATCGCGTTCAAGACGGTGAAGACGATCAAAATCCCGGCAAGAAGCCACCATTTCCCTTTTAACATGTGTCGTGCGTGTTGTTTCCATTGTGCTGTCATATGTTCCACCCTTTTTTATCAGTCTTTTCTTAGTGTACGTGAAAACAATGAAAAAGTTTCAGGAAAATGCGAAAAAAGGGAAAAGGTTTTTCCCTTTCCCTTCAGTACATCACGTTGCCTAAGAAAAATTGCGACATCGATAAGATCAATAAGAGCACCCCGACGGCAACCGCCGCGAGCGACGTGGCCTTGAATAAACGAGTTCTTAAAAATGCATGTCGGTATTCGAAGCGACGGATGAACAAGACGTGCGTTAATTCAAATAAAAGGACTGCGGCTGTAAAGTAAAAGGTCATGATGCTTCCTAGTCCGAAAAACAGCATCGTCAATAGCCCTAACCCTAAGTTGTGAATCCGGTTATGGACGTCGTCACGATCACCGACAGTCGTCACTTGTGCGTGTTGCATCCGATCACCTCTCTCTTACCACCCAAACGCAAAAATCATCTTATAGATAAGCTATCACAATTTATAGACGCCTAAACCTGTCACACCATCTTTTCACGTAAACGAAACACTTTGGAAAAGATTGTAACAAAAAAAGCGCCGATGTCATCAGCGCGTCATGTTTCAGGGGTAGTTTCTGCTTCCCCGGTCTTCTTAAATTTCCGTTTCAGTTTGAGCGGTTGTTTCGTCCCACCGAACACCGGTCCATCTTCCGATTCATCAATCTCGGTCTCTTTCTTCAAGACGAAGAACGGGCAACCAAAATTGCAGTATTCGTACACGTAGTCCATCACATGATCGATTCGATTATCGTACGTGGCGAACTTCGATTTCGCCTCATAGAAGCCTTTCAAGCGAAGCTGTCCGTGTCCCCAATCGCCGACGATATAATCATACTTATCGAGCACATCGCTATAGCGCGCGATGAACGCCTCCTCGTCAAATCCGTCTCGTTTCTCTTCGATGACGGTATAGCCGTGGCGATTCACTCTAATCATGTCTCACACCTCCACTCTCCTATCATATCATGAGGTCCGACTCATCGCCTCACCCTTTTCGAATCGTGTCACGGCGCTTGATCGTCTCGCGCAGGACGTCACGTAACAGCTCGGGCATGAAATAGCGTTTCGGCTGGTCCGCCAAATAAGGGAGCAACGGCCCAAACGTGAACATATCGACCGTGGCGATACGATACGTCTGTTGCGGGTCGATATATTCTCCGCCGAGTAACCAGTCCCCCTGATTAGACGCGACGTTATGAAGCGTCGGCTGACCGAGGACGGTGCCGCGAAAGCCGAGGCCGCGCACATGCATCGTCGTGAACGAAGTTTCGTGCACGTCGTCTAAAAAGCGTATGAGCGTGTCACCGTCAAGCGTCAACAGGCAAGGGTTGATGGGATGGGGGCAAATGCGGTGCAACATATTGAGCGTCACCGCACCGGGTGCCAACCGATCGAGCAAGACGCCCGACGGGACGATGCTCGCATCGGCCGCACACCAGTCGGCAAGGCCGTCCGCCAACAAATCCGCGATCGGAGAAGGACCGAACCAATCCGATGCATAACCTGGCGTATGTGCGATCGTCACGTCGAGCAACCGCTCCGCCGCTTCATACTCCGTTTGCAGCACTTCTGCCGTCGTCTCATCTGGCTGACGCTCCGATAACTCATGGAGCGTCGCCCGCTTGTCGAACACTCGCCCCTCTTCGACCGTGAGTGTCACTTCTCCGACGTACTGGCCGTATTTCCCGGCCTGGGCGATCAACACACCGTTTTTTAAGACGCCGTCATCGAGCACGTGATGCGTATGCGCCCCGAGAATGACGTCTAGCTGTGGGAACGCCTCGGCCAGCCGTTCGTCAGCGTAGAACCCGAGGTGGCTCAACGCGATGAGGACGTCACAGTCCGAAAGTTGATCGAGGGCACGAGCCGTCGCCTCTAGGGGCGATTCTATTTGCCAACCGAGTTCGGGATAAAGCTCCTCATAAGGCGCCGTCACCCCGAACAGCCCGACCTTTAATCCCGCCCGTTCGACGACGAGCGTCTCTGTCACCCAATCCGGGCGACTCCCATCTTCGTCATAAACGTTCGCGAGCAATACCGGGAACGTCGCGTCCTCGTAGAGCGTATCGAGCCATTCGTGCGGGAATGTGATCCCTTCGTTGTTGCCGATCGTCACTGCCGTCGGCTGCAAACGATTGAGCAGACGGACGTTCACTTGCCCGCGCGTCACTTCCGTCGCCGGATGGGTCCGGTCGGCGTGATCGCCGAGGTCGAACACGAGCGACGCTTCATCCCGTCGTTCATTTAAAAAAGAGACGAGTTGAGGCCACGTATGAAATTTAGAATGCAAGTCATTGTAATGAAAAATTGAAATCGTACGCACGGCCATCCCCTCTTCCTAAAATAAGCTGATTTGACTCGGGGCGAGCTCATACTCGGCACCGAGAATCTCAATCAAGCGTTTCGCATTCGGCACAGCGTCGGCGGCCGAGTTGTTGTTGAAATAGACGTACACGTCGTCTGCATCTGCGTCGACTTGACGGAGAGCCGTCGCTAGCTCCTGTAGTTCTTGTTCGCTATAGCGATACAGACAGCGGACGTGTCGCCATTCTTGACTCGTCATCCCCGGCTTCCGGAGCCAACCGGCCGTGTTGCGCCCATGAAGGCGGACGACCGCGACAGATGGATGGGTCACGACCGGAACGAACGGGATACTGCTTTCTTTCGTCTGCGGTTCGTCACAAATCGTATTGATGAATCGTTGTTCCGTCAAAAAAGCGAGTGTCCGGTCGCGAAACGCTTCCGAGAACCACGTCGGGTTCCGGAACTCGATGGCGATGTCGTAATCTTTTAGCTCCGACCGAATCGTCCGTAAATAATCAAGATGCGGTTTCGACACGTCAAACCATGGCGGAAGTTGAACGAGCACGGCCCGTAGTTTCCCCGCCTGCTTCAACGGCTCGACAGACGTCTTGTATCGTTCAAACAGTTCTGCGAGCGGCAGTTTCGGTTCGCGGTCGTGGCCGCTCATTTCCCTGGAAACTTTAACGACGAACTGGAACGTGGACGGCGTCTCATCGTTCCATTTCTCATAATTTTTCACAGGCTGTATGGCGTAAAACGAGGAATCGATCTCCACGGTCGGGAAATGACCCGCGTACGTCGCCAGTTTATGTTTTCGTTCTTCCGGGGTCGTATAGAGGAGATCGTGGTCTCCCCAACCCGTCACACCGACATAAATCATCCCGGTCCCTCCTTCATTCACTGTTCGTATGTGGCCACGCGTTTCCGTTTCGTCCAGTTCAGCGTCCCGCCGAACGTGATGAGCAATAAGACAAGCCCCATGATGAACGGGTACCGCATATCGATGTCGAACGCGATCCCGGCGAGTGTCGGCCCGATGATGTTCCCGATGCTCATATAGGCGTTGTTCATCCCCATCGCGAACCCTTGCTCTTTGTCAGCCATTTTTGAGACGAGCGTGTTAAGCACCGGCCGAAGAATGGACGTCGACAAGAAGATGATGAGTGTGACCACGAAGAAGATGGCGTATGATCCCGCGAAAAGCGAGAAAAAGAAACCGAACGCCGCGAGCATGATAAAGATGAGCACGACTTTGATTTCCCCGAACAACGTGACGAGCCGATCAACCGCGAACAGTTGCACGATGACACTGACGATGCCGGTCCCTGTGATCATGACGGCGATTTGTTGCGGTGTCGCACTGAACGTCTCACTGACGAACAGACCGAGCACCGACTCGTACGCCATGAGCCCGAACGCCATGACCAAGTTGATGACGAGGACGAAGAAATATGGTTTCTTCGTCGAAGAGATCAGCTGGCGTGGCAGCGATTCGTTATCAGATTTGATCGGCATGACTTCACGATCCGGTTCTTTCAATAGAATGACCGACGAGATGACAGCGACGAACGAGACGATCGCTGACAACAACAGCGGCGCTTTTAAGCCGAACTCGGCGAAGAAGCCGCCAATCCCCGGCCCGATGACGATACCGAGCGACATTGCCGCGGAAATATAACTGTTCCCTTTCGCCCGTTGCTTGAGCGTCGTGATGTCCGCTACGTAGGCAAAAATCGCCGGAATGAGCAACGCGGCCCCGACGCCGCCGATTGCACGAGAAATAAGTAAGACGGTCAAGTTATCCGATAAGTAAAACACGCCCATCGAGACGGTAAAACCGATGAGCCCCGCAATGATCATCGGCCGGCGTCCATACACATCCGCCCATTTCCCCGCCACCGGTGACATGAGCAACTGGGCACCGGCGAACACGGAAATCATCAATCCAGCGGCCGTTCCGCCTTCCCCGATCATCTTCAAATAATCGGGAATGATCGGAATGATAATCCCGAATCCGGCCACAGCGATGAACATGTTCAACATGAGGATCGCCAATTGTTTATTTTGTTTTCTGGTCAACGTATGTCACTTCCTTTTCATCTATTCATTTTACTTGTAGATGAAGGGTATGGGCAAACGATAAGACAACAAAAAACCCATCCTTGACCAGAGGATGGGTGCTGACTCATTTAAGAGATGCGTGATTGTACGAGTTGTTCTCGCGACTGACGTTTCGGAAGAAACAACGTGATCACGTAGACGATCAACGTTGGTACTGCCCAGGCGAGCCCGATCTCAGCCATTGGCAAGTTCGTGATCCAAGCCGTCGCAGCAGATGGCTGCAGGCCGTGCGTCGTTTCAAAGAGCGAGAAGACGAGCGCCGTATAAACGGTCGCTTTCATCGCGACGTGTGGATTGCGTTGAATCCGTTCCGTGATCGATACGAGCACGAGGGCGATCATGACCGGATACAAGAGCGTGAGAAGCGGTACCGCGATTTGAATCAACGTACCGAGTCCGACGAGTGAGATCAAGTAGCCGAAAAGTGTCGTTGCGATGACGACTTGGTGGTACTTGAGTGACTCGAACGTGTTGCTGATGAAACGTGAGAACTCAGAGATGAGTCCGACCGCTGTCGTCAAACATGCGAGGAAGACAGCTGCGCCGAGGGCGAGCATGCCGATTTGGCCGTACGACGAACCTGCGAACGTCTGAAGCAACGTCGCCCCATCGGTCGCTCCTGTCACACCCGTCATGTTCGCACCGATTGAGCCGAGTGAGATGTAGACGAGCATCAAACACGTGACAGCGAGCATACCTGACGTCCGAAGAAGCGATGAAGCTTCTTTTTGATCCGTCATCCCGTTCGCTTTAAGCGTGACGAGAACGATTGCCCCGAAGACGAGCGCCCCGAAGACGTCCATCGTCAAGTAACCTTGTTTAAAGCCTTCACCGAGGGCACCGATCCACGTCTCATATCCTGCTGCCGGAGCTGACGGCGTCCCGAGTGGAGCCACGAGGTTCGTGATTCCGATGGCCGCTAGCAAGAGCAAGAGGATCGGCGTGATGATGCGTCCGATGATTTCAATCAACTTCTGAGCGCGGAGCGTCAAGAAGAATGTCAATCCGAAGAAGACAGTTGAGCTGAGGGCGAGCGTGAGCGTTGATGGTGCACTGAGGAACGGCACGAGTCCCATCTCATACGTGACGGCTGCCGTCCGTGGAATCCCGAAGAACGGTCCGATTGCCACGTACATTAGTCCCGTCAAGAGGAGCGCCAGACGCTTCGGAATGTACCGAGCGATTTGGTCAGAACCTCCGCCGACTCGCGCGACCGCGAACAAGGCGAGTAACGGCAGGCCGACGCCAGTAATGACGAAGCCAACCATGGCTGGGACGAGGTTCTCGCCCGCCATCGCACCTAGCATCGGTGGGAACAGCAAGTTCCCTGCCCCGAAGAATAACGCGAAAATCGTAAACGCTAACGGGAATAATGTCGATTTTTTCATACAACTACCTCCACATACATTGTAATACCTTCCGTGTTGACAACTTGATTAAATGACTAAATTTTCTGACAAATAAGCGCTTGGTCTATTTCATTATACACACTTTACTCATTTTGACCACCCTATCTGCAAAAAAGATGTTTATTTTTCGGAAGTGTGGATTTTTGACACATCAAAAGCCCCCTCCAATGACAGAAGAGGCCTAATTGTCAAGCTGATTTCTTGGAATTACTTTCTAAACTGGTCAATATCGGATATCGAATTTTCGATGTCCTTCTTCCGAACTCTCGGTCTCGTGGATATGCTCGACACCGACAAAACGGTTCCCATCCCGAAGCGCCTGCTTGAACGATTCGTAGTTCGACTCCTCCCCTTCCACATGGAGTTCGACCGTTCCGTCACTTAAATTTCGGACCCACCCTTTCAACTTATAGGCGAGCGCCGTCGACTGGGCGAAATATCGGAAACCGACACCTTGTACACGACCAGATATAATCAATCGTTTAGCGATAGCCACTTATATTCTCCTCCTTCAATTTGACGATTCAGGTTTAATCGGTCCCCAGATAGGAAACAATATATAAGTAAAATAATGGAACAGGAGTGGTTCGGTGAATACGATCATTAACAGCGTCACAACATTTTCGGATTGGCTATGGGGGGTCCCGATCATCTCATTGCTCGTCTTGTCTGGTATTTTCTTAACGATCAAACTTGGCTTTTTTCAATTTCGATACCCGTTATACATACTGAAGCAAACGTTCGGCAGTGTTTTAAAGAAACCAAAAGGTGAAGGCGACATCAGCCCGAGACAAGCGCTCACATCCGCTTTGTCCTCTACAGTCGGTGCCGCGAACATTATCGGTGTCCCGGCAGCGATCATGTTCGGGGGACCGGGTGCGATTTTCTGGATGTGGGTCATCGCCGTCGTCGGGATGGCGATCAAGTTTTCCGAGAGCGTGCTCGCCGTCCGTTATCGTGAGAAAAACGAGGCCGGTGAGTTCGTCGGAGGGCCCGTCTACTATATGGCGAAAGGGCTGAAGATGAAGTGGCTCGCCTCATGGTTCGCCTTTGCCCTCATGATCGAACTCATCCCGAGCATCATGGTCCAAGGAAACGCCGTCAGCTCGGCCGTCCGCGAGACGTTCAATGGTGACACACTCATCACCGGCATCGTCGTCGCCGCGCTCGTCAGCCTCATCGTCTTCGGCGGGGTGAAACGAATCGCGAAAGTGACGGAAGTCATCGTCCCGGTCATGGCACTCGTTTACGTCGGGGCAGGGTTCATCATCGTGTTGATGAACATGTCTCAAATACCGGAAGTGCTCGCACTCATCTTCTCATACGCCTTCCAACCGATGGCCGCACTCGGTGGATTTGCCGGGGCAGCCGTCGCCGAGACGATTCGTTGGGGCTTCGCCCGCGGTCTCTACTCGAACGAGGCCGGACTCGGGACGGCGCCGATCGCTCACGCGGCTGCCCAGACCGACCACCCGGTGCGTCAAGGTTTCTGGGCCGTCATCGGCATCGTCATCGATACGCTCATCATCTGTAGCACGACCGCGTTCGTCGTCTTGTCTTCTGGCGTCTGGACACGGGAAGGTGCGATGAGTGACCCGGCCGCGCTCACGACGATCGCGTTCCGTGAATACTTCGGATACACGGGCAGTCTGCTCGTCACGATCTCGCTCATCTTCTTCGTCTTGTCGACGATTATCGTCATCATCTTTTACGGCTCGCGCCAAGCCGAGTACTTGTTCGGTTTGAAGGCCGGTTTCTTCATGAAAATCGTCTACATCGCTTCGATCGTCATCGGATCGATTGGCGGTGCGCAAATGATTTGGAACTTCCTCGACTTGATGCTTGCGATGATCCTCATCCCGAACATGATCGCCGTCTTGCTCTTGAGCGGTGAAGTGAAGCGACTGACGACCGAATTCTTCACGTCAGAGAAATATTATAAGAAAGACGTCGCGGAAGAGAAGGCGTCCTAATACGAAGACCCGGTCGCCTCGGCAACCGGGTCTTTCTTATTCGACGTTCTTGATGGCACGATGAATCCGCTCCGCTGATTCATCGAACTGTTTTTGCTCTTCATCGGTCAAATCAATCTCGATGATTTGGCGAATGCCGGTCCGATCAATTAATGCCGGCACCCCGATATGAAGCCCTGACGCCCCATATTCCCCGTCAAGATGCGCCCCGATCGTGACGACCGAATTCTCGTTTCGAACGATCGCTCGGACGATCCTGAGCAACCCGAGACCGATCGCATAATAGGCCGCGCTCTTATACTCAATGATTTGATTGGCGGCGTCCCGGACCCGTTGGTAAATGTCGTCCAAGTCCGCCTGGCTGTACTGATCGTTCTCCGCAAGCAACTGTCCGATCGATTTCCCATAGATTCGGGCGTTATCCCAGGCGACGAAGCCCCCCGCCCCATGTTCGCCCATATAGTAGACGTGGCAGTTACGTGACGACAAATCGAAGTACTCCCCGACCTTGTAGCGCAGCCGGGCCGTGTCGAGGACGGTCCCTGAGCCGATGACGCGGTGCTTCGGCAAACCGGACGCCTTCCAGGCGACGTGGGCCATGACGTTGACCGGGTTCGTGGCGACGATGATGATGCCGTCAAATCCGCTCGCCATCACTTGCTTCGTCACGTCCCGGACGACGACAGCGTTTTGTTCAGCGAGGTCCATCTGCGTCTGCCCGAGCTTTTGTGCGGCCCCGGCCGTGATGACGACGATATCGGCGTCACGGCAATCCGCATAATCCCCCGCCCAAATCCGCACCGGGCTCGGCGCGAACGAGATGCCGTGGTTGAGGTCCATCGCCTCCCCTTCGGCCTTGGCGTGGTTCGAGTCGATCAAGACGAGCTCTTCACAGAGCGCGGCCATCGATAATTGATAGGCAAAACTGATACCGACCCAGCCGGCGCCGACAACGGCAATTCTTGTGATGTCTTTTGGATCAATCGTTTCCATATACATAACCTCCCTAATTGCTTGCTCTCTTTTAGCATACCCGACTCACCCGTGTTTCACGACAAAAATCCAAAAGATGACGATGTCAGCTGATTCCTCGCTTCGCTAACTCTTCAACTATCTCTCAAAAATTCCTGTATCCCGAACATATCCATACACTTGAATGATATCTCCGTTTTGGATGAATGGGATTCGCTCTTTCTTCAAGAGGTCTATAAGTTCATCGGTCATATCATATACGTCTGGGTCAATGATGACTCCTTTATAGAGCAACACCTTTGTACGCAATCGAATCCATTCAATCGACCGTAAAGATGACTCCATCCAAATGTCATCCCAATCTAAATTTTGGAATTGAGACAATTCGTCGCTTGGAAACAACGTATCTTCACCTAAGTATTTGATTTGATACGGCGGTAAATACGGTAACGTCGTGCTCACTGTATGACCGAGGCGCTTCCATCTCGTCTCATTCATCACCGATGCCAATTGCCGCTCCTCGATTATTTGTAATTCCTTTTGTCGATCCATCCCGGTTCATCCCTTCTCATATATAATCTCTAAGCGCTTGATTGCCCGCAACACGTCTTCTCGATTGTGTTTTTGCTTCATCCACTTGGGCAAACGACTCTCGATACTGCTGTTCTCCCCGTCACTCGTCCGAATATCCGCTTCCACGTACGCTCTCATATAAGCAAGATGGTCTCGGTTGTAAGCCCAAAGGACGTGACCACAGCAATTTGTCTGCAAATAAAGCGGTAACCTAAAGAAAGGATCGAACGCGCCCCCACCCATCCTGAATCCTATACCCGTGTATGTGCGCACAAGCCCGCAAGCTAGACAACTGAGACGTAACGTCTCATTCATTACAATGTCTGCACGTTGCTCACATTGCGGACACCGCACATGAATGTCATGCATGAATGCCGCTAACGTTTTGGTCTCTAACTGAAATCGCTTCATATGAAACCCCTCCTTATTTGATTATACAAAAAAACCAGCGAAGCTAAGCTTCGCTGGTTACGTTGATCAATTATCCGATCGAACCTTCCATCTCGAACTTGATGAGACGGTTCATTTCGACGGCATATTCCATCGGTAATTCTTTCGTGAACGGCTCGATGAAGCCCATGACGATCATTTCCGTCGCTTCTTCTTCCGAGATTCCACGGCTCATGAGGTAGAAGAGTTGCTCTTCTGACACTTTTGAGACTTTCGCTTCGTGCTCAAGTGACACCTGGTCGTTCAAGATCTCGTTGTACGGAATCGTGTCCGATGTCGACTCGTTGTCCATGATGAGCGTGTCACACTCGATGTTCGAGCGGGCACCTTTCGCTTTACGTCCGAAGTGGACGATTCCGCGATACGATACTTTTCCGCCTTGTTTCGAGATCGACTTCGAGACGATCGACGACGACGTGTTCGGTGCGAGGTGAATCATCTTCGCGCCGGCATCTTGGTGCTGCCCTTTACCGCCGAGGGCTATCGAGAGCGTCATTCCGCGTGAACCTTCACCTTTTAAGATGACGGCCGGGTATTTCATCGTCAATTTCGAACCGATGTTGCCATCGATCCATTCCATCGACGCGCCCGCTTCACAGATGGCACGTTTTGTGACCAAGTTATAGACGTTGTTCGCCCAGTTTTGGATCGTCGTGTAACGGCAATACGCATCTTTGTTGACGAAGATCTCGACGACCGCCGAGTGGAGCGAGTTCGTCGTGTAGACCGGTGCCGTACATCCTTCGACGTAATGAACCGATGCGCCTTCGTCGACGATGATGAGCGTCCGCTCGAACTGCCCCATGTTTTCCGAGTTGATGCGGAAATACGCTTGGAGCGGTTGCTCGAGTTTGACGCCTTTTGGTACGTAGATGAACGAGCCACCTGACCATACGGCCGAGTTGAGCGCGGCGAACTTGTTGTCCGTCGGCGGGATCAACTTGCCGAAGTACTCACGGAAAAGCGCTTCGTCTTCTTTGAGCGCCGTGTCCGTATCTTTGAAGATGACACCTTTCGCTTCAAAGTCTTCTTGCATGCTGTGGTAGACGACCTCTGACTCGTACTGAGCCGAGACACCTGCCAAGTATTTTTGTTCTGCTTCTGGAATCCCGAGCTTGTCAAACGTACGTTTGATTTCTTCTGGTACTTCGTCCCACGAGTGCTCCGTCTTTTCAGACGGTTTGACGTAGTACGTAATCTCATCGAAATCAAGGGCAGACAAATCGCCACCCCACGTCGGCATCGGCATTTTGCGGAACTGTTCGAGTGATTTCAAGCGGAACTCGAGCATCCAAGCCGGTTCTTCTTTCATGTTCGAGATCGTTTCTACGATTTCATTCGTCAAGCCGCGGCCTGAACGGAAAATCGAGATGTCTCGGTCATGGAAGCCATATTTATAATCGCCAATGTCAGGCATGTTTTTCGCCATATCGGTCTCCTCCTTCTACTTACGCTTCCTCGTCGACTCCCTTTTCAAGCGCTTTCCACGCGAGCGTGGCGCACTTGATGCGAGCCGGAAACTTTGAGACGCCAGACAACGCTTCAATGTCGCCTAGGTCGAACGTGTCTGTATCGTAGTCTTTTCCTTGGACCATCTCCGAGAAGATCGTCGCCAATTGAAGTGCCTCGTCTACAGATTTCCCCTTCACGATTTGAGTCATCATCGACGCCGAGGCGAGACTGATCGAGCAGCCTTCACCTTCGAACTTGACGTCTTTCACGATTCCGTCTTCGACTTGAAGTTGGAGCCGGAGCGAATCCCCACATGTCGGGTTGTTCAAGTCCACCGTCACGCCATCTTCGATGACGCCACGGTTTCTTGGGTTTTTATAGTGATCCATGATGACCTGTCGGTACAACATGTCTAGGTTGTTAAAACTCATAGTTGAAATACTCCTTCGTTTGACGCAGCCCTTCGATGAAGCGGTCGACTTCTTCTCGCGTATTGTACAAGTAGAAGCTCGCCCGGGCTGTCGATGATTGCTTCAGGAGACGCATGAGCGGCTGAGCGCAATGATGGCCGGCCCGAACGGCGATGCCTTGCATGTCCAAAACGGTCGCAAGGTCGTGGGCGTGGACGTCGTTCAAGTTGAACGTGACGAGCCCGACGCGCTCTTCCGGTCCGAAAATCTCAATGCCTTCAATCGTCTTCATCTGTTCGATGGCGTACGACGCGAGTGCCCGTTCGTGCGCCTCGACGTTCTCAAGACCGAGGTCTTCTAAAAAGTCGATGGCAGCAGCGAGACCGACGGCTCCGGCAATGATCGGTGTCCCAGCTTCGAAACGGTACGGGATGTCTTTCCACGTCGACTCATATAAGTCGACATAGTCGATCATCTCGCCCCCGAACTCGACCGGCTCCATTTTTTTCAAGAGCGCTTTCTTCCCATATAAGACGCCGATCCCGGTCGGACCGAGCATCTTATGGCCTGAGAAGGCGAGGAAGTCACAATCGAGCGCTTGCACGTCAAGTTTACGGTGCGGTGCGCTTTGCGCCGCATCGACGACCATGACGGCACCCTTTTCGTGGGCGAGCGTCGCGATTTCTTGAATCGGGTTGATCGTACCGAGCACGTTCGAGACGTGGCTCATGGCGACGATTTTTGTCCGGTCCGACAAGACGGCGCGGACCGCGTCGAGCGTGACGCGACCGTCCGGCGTCAACTCAACGTAACGGAGCGTGGCCCCTTTACGTTTGGCGAGCTGTTGCCACGGAATGAGGTTCGCGTGGTGTTCCATCGGCGTGAGGACGATTTCGTCTCCTGCGCTGACGTTAGCGTCCCCGTAGCTTGACGCCACGAGGTTGATCGCCGTCGTCGTCCCGCGCGTGAAGATGATCTCTTCGACGGCAGCGGCATTAATGAACGAACGGACGCGCTCACGCGCCCCTTCATACGCATCTGTCGCCTGCGTTCCGAGCGTATGGACGCCACGGTGCACGTTCGAGTGGTTGCGGCGATAATACTCCTCGATCGCCTCGATGACAGCCAGCGGTTTTTGCGAGCTCGCCGCACTGTCGAGATAGACGAGCGGATGACCGTTGATTTCCTGATCTAAAATCGGAAATTGTTTACGAATCGAGGCATCAATCATCTTAACGCACTTTCCCTTCGATGACTTCACGGAGACGGTCTTTGACCGACTCGATCGCGAGTTGCTCGACGACCGGGTTCAAGAATCCGTGAATGATCAAACGTTCCGCTTCTTGGCGCGAAAGACCACGGCTCATCAAGTAATAGAGCTGAATGTCGTCGACACGACCGACTGAAGCGGCGTGACCGGCCATGACATCGTCTTCGTCGATGAGGAGGATCGGGTTCGCGTCACCGCGTGCTTTTTCAGAGAGCATCAAGACGCGCTCTGTCTGAACACCGTTCGACTTCGAAGCCCCGTGGTGAATCATCGACGTCCCGCTGAAGATGGCTGTCGCCGAATCTTTTTGGACACCGTGAATCAAGATGAATCCTTCTGACGACTTACCGAAATGGTCCGTCCGGATGTTGAAGTTTTGTTTCTGTGCGCCACGACCGATCGTGACGGCTTTCGTGTCCGAGAACGTGTTGTCGCCGACGAGATGAGTCTTCGTCTCGACGACCGAGTTGCCGTCGTTCATGTGACCGAGCGCCCAGTCAAGGCGCGCGTTCTCGTACACGACACCGCGACGGTTCATGAACGTGAGGGCAGATTCAGCGAGCTGATCCACGCCACCGAAGACGACTTTCGCGTTCGCACCAACGAACACTTCTGTCACGGCGTTCACCGTGTGCGGCTCGTTCGTGTTCGAGAGGAAACTCTCGATATATGTCACTTCACTGCCTTCGTCTGCGACGATGATCGTGTGGTGATAAAGTGTGCTGTTCGCTTGTTCCATCGTGAAGATTGCCTGGAGCGGGTCTTTCACTTGGACGTTTTTTGGGACGTACAAGAAAGCGCCGCCGTTCATCAAGGCCGCGTTAAGCGCCGATAGACGTTCTTCATCGACACGTACGCCTTCTGTCATGAAATACTTCTCAACGAGTTCCGGATGTTGATCCATCGCTTGTTGGATGCCCATGAAGAGGACACCTTCTGGCAATTGGAGTTCGTTATAAACGACATGACCGTTGCGTTCAACGAGCACGTTCGTACGGTGATCTCCAAGGAGTGCCTCGATTTCAGGCGTGAGTCCGTCAAGCTTCGACAGTTCAACGTCTCCGCTCGTGAAATCCCATTTATCGATCTTGATCTTTTCAACTTTAGGCAAGGCGAGAGTCGGCGCAAGTTCTGCTGCTTCTTTACGACGGTTGACCAACCATGCTGGTCCTCCGAGCGCCTCTGCACGTGCCGACAATGCTTGTGCATCCAATTCAAATTGTACGGTCATCGTACAGCCTCCTTACGCTTCTGTGTCTACTGTCATTCCGAGATCTTGTTTCACCCAGTCGTAACCTTCTGCCTCGAGTCGCTGTGCGAGCTCTTTGCCGCCAGACATGACGATTTTTCCGTCCATCATGATGTGGACGAAGTCCGGCTCGATATAGTTGAGGAGACGCTGATAGTGCGTGATAATCAAGCAGCCGAACTCTTCTGAGCGCATCTCGTTGACGCCTGTTGCGACGACTTTGAGTGCATCGATGTCAAGACCTGAGTCGATCTCATCAAGGATGGCGATGTTCGGTTTGATCATCATCATTTGAAGAATCTCGTTACGTTTCTTTTCTCCACCTGAGAAACCTTCGTTCAAATAGCGGTGTGCCATCTCTGAAGGGATTTCGAGAACGTCCATCTTCGCATCGAGTTCACGGATGAACTTCATGAGCGAGATTTCTTGACCTTCTTCACGGCGCGAGTTGATCGCTGAACGCAAGAAGTCGGCGTTCGTGACACCGCTGATTTCAGCAGGATATTGCATCGCGAGGAACATTCCCGCCTGCGCGCGCTCGTCGACTTCCATCTCAAGGACGTCTTCGCCGTTCAAATCGACGCTTCCGCCTGTTACTTCATACAATGGGTGACCCATAAGTGCAGATGCGAGTGTTGATTTACCCGTTCCGTTTGGACCCATGATGGCGTGAATTTCGCCACCTTTAATTTCAAGATTCAGACCTTTGACGATCTCTTTTCCTTCGATTGAGACGCGGAGGTCATCAATTTTCATGTGTGGTACGTTAGACATTCGGATACCCCTTCCGTTTTCTCGCCTTATTGGCGTAGATTAGATATATTCTAATCTTAATCTAGGCAATTTTTTATTTCAAGCGACTCACCTTATTCTTCATTCTCAATAAAAACATAAATGTTGAGAATGAGAATATTGAGAAATCAAGATATTACCCAGCTTTTTCCTCAATCAACGCCAAACTCGCCTTTCGTTCCGTGAACGCCCCCATAAAGAAGAAGGCTCCGAACGCCGTCACGATGGATAAAATTGAAAAAACAGGCAACCCGGCATTATTAAACCCATCAAGCAGCAACCCGCCGATGATCGGTCCGACCGACTGGCCGAGCGCGGTCAATCCCATCGCCCCGAAATACGTCCCCCGCAAATGTTCCGGCGCGAGCTCGTCGGTCAATACGTCCGTCATCGTGAACATGAGTACTTCCCCGATCGTGAAGATGACCATCGCGACGAAGAGCACCCACGTCTCAGTCGCAAACCCGATCAACAACAGCCCGATCGACAACGTCGCGACCCCGAAAAAGAGCGACTTGATCGGCGAGACGCGAATGCCGAACTTCATAATCGGATACTGAACGACGAGTACGGTGATCGCGTTGACTGTCAACAAATACGCAAACAGGCGCGACCCGTCACTGAAGCCGTCATGGAACGCGATGAACTGCGGCAACGTCGAATTGAACTGACTGTAGCCGATGATGGCGAAAATCATGCCGATGATGACGAAGCGGAACGTCTTGTCTTCTTTCAAGACACGGAACGTCTCGGTCAAGCGCGGCCGTACTTTGATGCCGTCGCTTTCTTCAAACGGATACTTTTTAAACAATCCTGAGATGACGAGTCCATAAAACACGTACACACCGGTCACGACGAAGAACGCGCTCTTCGCCCCGGTGAGCGATAAGACGACCGCGAGCAACGGTCCGATCGCGGCGGCGATATTGATGAGAAAATAGCGTACGTTGTAGACGATGACGCGTTGCTCCGGTTTCGTCGTATCGCTGATGAGTGCCCGGGATGCCGGTTCAAGGAACGAGCGCGATACCCCCATCAAGACGGAGAACACGTAAAACCAGACGAGTTCGGTCGCGAGCGCGAAGCCCGTGAACGTGAGCGCGTTCAACCCGATGCCGATGAGCATGAGCTGTTTGCGCCCGTGCCGGTCCGACAGCGTCCCGCCGAAAAAACTCATAAATAGACCGGACATGGCTGAGACGGCGAACACCGTCCCGATGACGCTCGCCGAGAAACCGAGCGTCGCGAGATAAATCGCAAAAAACGGCATGACGAAAAACGTCGACAGCCGAGCAAAGAACGTACCGAACAAGACGCCTAGCGTCAGCGGATGAATCTGTCTCATGTTCATCCGAATCCCCCCTTTTCTTACATATAAATAGTGTACTTCTCTTTATGAAAGAACACTACGACAAACAAAAAAGGCCCGGGATGGCCCGGGCCTAGCGTGATTATTGGTTGACCGGTACGACGGCACCTTTGTATTCCTCTAAGATCCACTGCTGTGTCTCTTCTGACGTGAGAACCTCAAGGAGTGCTTTGACGCGCTCGTCATCTTCGTCACCTTCACGTGTGACGATCAAGTTGACGTACGGTGAATCTTCGCCTTCGAGTGCGATCGCGTCTTCAAGCGGGTTGAGTCCGGCATCAATCGCGTAGTTCGTGTTGATGAGAACGGCGTCGCCTTCTCCGTTGTTGTACGCCTGCGGGAGGAGGGCCGCCTCGACGTTCGTCTTGAACGTCAAGTTTTTCGGGTTGTCGACGATATCGGCAACCGTCGCTTCGACCGTCTTGCCTTCAGCGAGCGTGATCAAGCCTTCTGATTGGAGCATCGTGAGGATCCGGCCGTGGTCAGCGACCGATGAGCTCATGATGATCTCCGCACCGTCCGGAAGCTCATCGAGTGAGGCGTAGTCTTGTGAGTAGACACCGATCGGCTCGATGTGGACGCCTCCGGCTGAAGCGAATTTGTAGTCTTTGTTTTCAGCCATTTGTGACTCGAGGTATGGCTCGTGTTGGAAGTAGTTCGCGTCCAACTCGCCGTCCGCGAGCGTCTTGTTCGGGAGGACGTAGTCTTGGAACTTCGTGATTTCAAGCTTGTAGCCTTTTGCTTCGTATTCATCTTTGACGTGCTCCAAAATCTCCGCGTGCGGGACGTTCGATGCACCGATGACGAGCGTCTTGTCGTCGCCTGCGCCTGATTCTGAATCCCCGCCGCAAGCCGCGAGAATGGTGAGTGCTGATGCTGCCGTTAAACCGAGTACTGTTTTCCATGATTTCATGTGTGAACCCTCCAAATGTTTTTTTATGTGATTAAGCTGAACGCTTATCAATTCTTGTGACGAGTCGGTCTCCGATGAACTGGATGACGAAGACGATGACTAAGATGAGGACGGTCGCGACGAACGTCACGTCGTTCCGCGAACGCTGGAACCCGTCAAGGAACGCCAAGTTACCGAGGCCTCCCCCGCCGACGACACCTGCCATCGCCGTATAACCGACGATCGCGACGAGTGTGACCGTGATCCCCGACACGATGGCCGGGAGTGCCTCAGGGAACAACACTTTATAGATGATTTGCCATTTCGTCGCACCCATCGATTCGGCCGCCTCGATGACACCGCGGTCGATCTCACGAAGTGCGAGTTCGACCATCCGGGCATAGAACGGGGCTGCCCCGATAATGAGCGCCGGGAGCGCCGCCGTCGAACCGAGGATCGTCCCGACGACGATCTTCGTGAACGGGATGAGCAAGATGATCAAAATAATGAACGGGATCGAGCGGAAGACGTTGACGAACGCACTGACGACCGTGTAAATCGTCCGATTCTTCATCATGAGCGGCTCGTTCGTCACATAAAGGATCATCCCGAGTGCGAGACCGAAGGCGAACGTCGCGCCACCGGCGACGAGCGTCATATAAATCGTCTGCCACGTCTCTTCGAGCATGATCTCCCAGTCTACGTTAGGAAACATCGTTCTCCACCTCCACTTCCACTGCCTGCGATCGGATTGAGGCGATGGCCCGCTCGACTTCAGCCGGCTCTCCGATCAGTTGAATAAATAGCGTCCCGAGCGCGCCGACTTGCGACTGCGTCACGTTCCCGCCGATGATGTTGAACCCGATATCGTGCGTCTTCAAGACGTCTGAGAGAATCGGTTGTTCGGCCGTCTCGTTCAAGAACTTCAGCTTGACGATTTGACCGCTCGGATAGCGCGCCTTCAAATGTTCGAACGTGAGCGACATGTCGTCGACGGCGCCGATCTGTTTGACGAACTCTTTCGTGATCGGTTGTTCCGGGTGTTGGAACACGTCGGCGACTTGACCGATCTCGACGACTTTCCCCGCTTCCATGACGGCGACACGGTGACAAATCTTTTGGATGACGTGCATCTCGTGCGTGATGAGCACGATCGTCAGTCCGAGTTTCTTGTTGATGCTGACGAGCAACTCGAGAATCGAGTCAGTCGTCTTCGGGTCGAGCGCGCTCGTCGCTTCATCGCAGAGGAGCACTTCTGGATTCGTAGCGAGCGCACGGGCAATCCCGACTCGCTGCTTTTGACCGCCCGACAGTTGGGACGGATAGCTGTCTTCTCGTCCCGTCAATCCGACGAGATCGACGAGTTCTTCGACGCGGCGCTTGCGCTCGCTCGCCGGTACACCAATCAGCTCGAGCGGGAAGCTGATGTTCTCAGCGACCGTGCGCGACCAGAGAAGATTGAAGTGCTGAAACACCATCGAGACGTTTTTACGTACCCCGCGTAACTCTTTCGGGCTCAGCTTCGTCAGTTCGCTCCCTGCCACCTCGATCGAGCCGCTCGATGGCGACTCGAGACGGTTGAGGAGTCGAATGAGCGTCGACTTCCCTGCCCCTGAATATCCGATTATTCCAAAAATTTCGCCGCTTTCGATTGTAAGCGACACATCATCGACCGCCTGGACTCGACCGTTCTTCGTGTCGAACCATTTGGCCACATTGCGTAGTTGAATCAATCCCTTTCCCTCCTGACAACAAAAAAAGTACGCACGTTTGAGCAAACGTGCGTACTTTATCGGTACGGACAACGATTGCTCTCATCTTCCAAGGTTCTCACCTTGCTGGAATTAGCACCATTTCGGATTGCTCCGCGGTTGCTGGGCGTCATAGGGCCAGTCCCTCAGCCTCTCTTGATAAGAGTGTTGTTTATTCGATTAGCTTTATCATAGCGACACATTATTTTCATGTCAAACTATTTTATGCGAAAAAATAAAAAAAGGTGCCGTCCGAAGACGACACAGAACGTAGCACCTTGAGTCACAGGAAGGACAACCCATAGATGAACCCCTTTTGCCCGATCAGAGCATTCATCCTTAATATGGGGGATTTCGCTCGTCGATCACCCGATCCTCACATGTACCGAACGGTTACGCGGTCGGTATTCCTTCGCTTGATTTTTTTGGGGGACAATCGAAGGGAAGGTCCACTTAAAATCGCGTAAGCGAGTGGTTCGGCGATGTGAGAACGTCTTGATCGCGAGTAAATCGCGTCCTATTTTTGTGTTCAAGTAAGATGTTGTAATGAATATACCATTCGTGAACTTTCTGTGTCAACTGATTATTTAAAATTTTCAGATTATTCTAATGTTCCCATCTTACTTGACGAAAGATAGGACGTGCTGCACGTTTTGAAACGCGTACAATCGGTCTCGGACTTGGCCGTCTTCAAGCTTCAACAGCGCCGGTATACTCTTCACTTGGTACGCTTCTAACTCGTTCGGGATAAAGTTGGCATCGTGCTTTTCAATCTCGAGTGTCGGGTCGACCGCCTCGACGACCGCGAGCATCCGCTCGGCCACGGCGCATGTTCCACACATCGGGGCGTATATATATAACAATCCGTCTGTAATCATTTTTCTCACCTCTCTACTGATTATAAAAAGCTTCGGCCAGACATTCAAAAGTTGTGCTCGTTTTGAAAAAATTCTGAATACTTCCATTTTTCTGGTTGACGTGCACCCGAAAGAGGCATAGTATGGTCAATAACTTTAATGCTTTTGTACATAACAGTAAAAGAGAAGGATAGGTGAAGAAGACATGACGGAAGAACGACTTACCGGAAAACAGTTCTTGATGAACGTATTGAACGGACTCAGCCTTGCCATTTTGATCGCCCTCATTCCGAGCGCATTGCTCGGTGAATTGACGAAAGCCATCTTGCCGTATTTTCCGTCGCTCCAGTTCATCTTAGACGCGACGACGATCGCGATGCGCCTCCTCCCCGTCATCATCGGTGTCGCCGTCGCCATGCAGTTCGGACGCACGGCGCTCGAGGCCGGAACGATCGGGATCGCGACACACGTCGGCAGCGGCGCCATCCGCATCGAAGAGGGAGCCTTCCTCATGGCTGGTATCGGTGACGTCATCACAGCCGGTGTCACGGCAGCGCTTGCGACGTATCTCGTCATGCAGCTGGCACCGCGCTTGAAGACATACACGGTACTCGTCTTGCCGATGACGGTCATCGTCGTCGCCGGAGGCATCGGCTCGTTCCTGCTCACGTACATCTCACAGATCACGACGTACGTCGGGACGATTATCATGACGATGACCGAACTCCAGCCGGTCGTCATGGGTATCTTGATCGCGATGGCGTTCTCACTCATCATCGTCTCCCCGATCTCGACGGTCGGGATCGCGACGGCGATCAGTCTATCCGGCGTCGCGGCCGGCGCAGCCAACCTCGGTGTCGTCGCAGCCGGTTTCGGGCTCGCCATCGCCGGATGGCAGATGAATGCGACCGGCACGTCGATCGCCCACTTCCTCGGGTCACCGAAAATCCAGATGGCGAACTTCATCCGTCGTCCCATCATGATGCTGCCGGTGCTCGCGAACGCGGCCATCCTCGGAGCGCTCGCCGGTATCCTCCGCATTGAAGGCACCCCGATCAGTGCCGGGTTCGGTGTCTCGGGGCTCATCGGACCGATCAATGCGCTTCATTTGATGCCAGGCGGCTTCGCGCTCTTCAACGTCTTGCTCGTCATCGTCTTGTTCGGTCTCATCCCGATCGCGCTCGGTGTCTTCTTCTTCAAATTGTTCAACCGGACGCCGCTCATCCGCCCGGAACATTACCGCCTCGATTTCGAATGAACGATAAAACCCGGCTTCTCGTGAAGAGAAACCGGGTTTTGTTTAGCCTTGAATCATCGCTTCATATTCTTCGGCCGACATGAGCTTGTCGACGTCTGATGCGTCATTCAATTCGACTTCAATCATCCAAGCGCCTTCGAACGGTGCTTCGTTGACGAGTTCTGGTGAATCGGCGAGTGATTCGTTCACCGCTGTGATTTTCCCAGAGATTGGTGCGTAAAGCTCTGAGACCGTCTTGACCGACTCGACCGATCCGAACGGCTCATCGATTAGGATCGTGCCCCCGATTTCAGGAAGTTCGACGAACACGATGTCCCCGAGTTCGCTTTGTGCGAAATCTGTGATCCCGATGCGGGCCACGCTTCCGTTCACTTCAACCCATTCGTGTTCTTTTGAATAACGTAAATTGGCAGGTACTTTGCTCATCCTAACTTCCCCCTCAAATAAATTAGACTCACACGTGTATTATAGCACTTAGCCCCAAACGTCTGTAAACGACTTTTCTGAAAAACCGACCGTCGATTTTTCCCCGTCCGTCACGATCGGACGCTTTAAAAGCATACCATTGCTAGCGAGGAGGTCGAGTTGTTCGTCTTCTGACAAGTTTGGCAGTTTGTCTTTTATGCCTTCATTCCGATACACTTGCCCGCTCGTGTTGAAGAACTTTTTGAGCGGCAGGCCTGACTGCTTCCACAGTTCGGCCAACTCTTCTTTCGCCGGCGTCGCCTCGACGATATGGACGTATGTATAGTCGATGCCGTTCTCCTTTAACCATTTCTCTGCCTTCTTGCACGTGCTGCACGGCGGATAGCCGTATATTGTCACCATGTTCATCACCTCTTCTGTTAATGTAGCATATCTCGTTTCTCGGTATCACGTCCGAAGCAAACGTTCGATTTCCCGTTTCAGCGTCGCGTTGACGGGGTGGCGTTCTTCGATGTAGGCGAGGATGGCGGCAGCCGCCTCGACGGAACGTCCATATCCAAGTACCCCTTGCTCGAGAAACGCAATCATCTCCGGATGTTGAACTTCGACGCGCCGGGTCGGATTGAACGGGTCACTCGTCTCCCCGTGTGCTTTCAACACGTTGTTGACGGCCGATACTTGGATGAGCTCGAATCCTGCGAGCCGCTCACCCCGCCGCTCGCGGAGCAGGCCGACATATAGGTTCGTCAGCGCCTCTTCATAGCAATAAGCGGCGCCAGCAGCCTGTGCGATGATTTTTGGCGTAGCAAACGCTTCGAGCGCGTCGTCACGTTTCCAGACGATTCGCCCCGGTGTGTAAGCGATAGAAGGCATCTCAGGCAAGTCGAACACAGCGAACTCGGCATAAATCCCGTCCGCATACATGACCTTATGTCCGTCTTTCGTGTTCTGGAACTGGTAGGCAAGCGGCTCGACCTCGAGCCAATCTAACTGGTCGATAAACCGGGCCTTCTGACCGTCCTCAACAATTAAAAAGAAGTCGAGGTCCGAATAGTCGTCGAGCCGGTCCGTCTCGAGGCCGACCGAGCCGAGTGCAAGGAGCATGAGCGTGCCCTCATACTCTGCCACGGAACGGCCAATCGCATCCATCCGTTCTAGCAAGTCATCTCGTTTCATCCATATCCCCTCCTTCATCCATTGTACGAGGTCCTGTCACAAAAAAGAAAGAGCCGACCGCGTCCGGCCGACCCTTTCTCTCTTCTTATACGATGAACTTGTTCGCTTTGATCAAGCTCGCTGCGACTTCGCGCTTCGTGCCGATGACATTGATCGGCTGATAGCGGCTGAACTTCTTCATCGCTGAGAGAAGCATACGTTGCTCGTCGCCTGATGCCGCCGCGTACAACACTTCTTTCGCCATGAGTTCGACTTGCTTGAACACTTGCTCGGCGAAGATTTCCGTGTAGCGGACTTTTTGGGCGTTCTTCTCTTCACCGGTACGGCCGATCGCTTTGTCCGTCCGGGCGATCGCCGCCTCGAGCGCATAGATGGCGCTGATGATGTCGGCGAGCTTCGCGAGAATCTCTTGCTCGTTCTGCAGGTTTTGCTGATATTTCTGGACCGCCGTGCCGGCGACCATCAAGTTGATTTTCTTCATGTTCGATAGAAGCATCTTCTCACGAGCGAGCGGAGAACCGTCAAGTTCTTGCGGCATGTAGCTCATGAGCTCTTTTTGAAGTTTTTGCGCTTCCGCGAGGAGCGGCAAGTCGCCTTTCATCGCTTTCTTCAGAAGCGTGCCCGGCACGATCAACCGGTTGATCTCGTTCGTTCCTTCGAAGATGCGGTTGATGCGCGAGTCACGGTACAAGTTTTCGACCTCGTACTCGGTCATGAAGCCGTAACCGCCGTGGATTTGGACCGCTTCGTCGACGACGTAGTCGAACGTCTCCGAGGCGAACACTTTGTTGAGCGAGCACTCGATCGCGTACTCGGCGATCGCTTGGGCGACTTTCGAGCCGTCACGCATGTTGTCGTCGCCGAGGGCGTCGAGGCTGTCTTGGAACAGACCGCCCGTGCGGTACACCGAGCTCTCCATCGCGTAAATGTTCGCCGCCATCGTCGCTAATTTTTCTTGGATGAGCGGGAACTGACTGATCGGCGTCTTGAACTGTTTGCGTTCGTTCGCATACTGGACCGAGAGATCGAACGCGCGTTTCGATGAACCGACCGCGCCGACGGCGAGTTTGTAACGACCGACGTTCAAGATGTTGAAGGCGATGACGTGTCCTTTACCGATTTCTCCGAGGAGGTTGTCGACTGGGACTTCAACGTCTTCTAAAATGAGCGTCCGTGTCGATGACCCTTTGATACCCATCTTCTGTTCTTCGGCACCTGTCGAGACACCTTTGAAGTCACGCTCGACGATGAAGGCGCTGAACTTATCGCCGTCGATTTTCGCGTAGACGACGAAGACGTTCGCGAAACCAGCGTTCGTGATCCATTGCTTTTCACCGTTCAACACGTAATGCGTGCCGGCCTCGTTCAAGACGGCCGTCGATTTCGCACCGAGCGCGTCCGACCCTGAGCCTGGCTCTGTGAGCGCGTACGCCGCGATCCATTCACCGGTCGCGAGCTTCGGCAAGTACTTATGCTTTTGCTCTTCTGTTCCGAAGAAGACGATTGGAAGCGTCCCGATCCCGACGTGCGCGCCATAGCTGAGTGCGAACGAACGGGCTTTGGCGAACCGTTCGGTGATAATCGATGATGAGATCTTGTCGAGCTGGTAGCCGCCGTACTCTTCCGGCACGTCCGCACCGAGGAGACCGAGCTCGCCCGCTTCTTTCAACAATTCGACCGAAAGATCGAACTCGTGTTTCTCGATGCGTCCGAGCACCGGCATGACACGGTCGTCGACGAAGCTCGCCGTCGTGTCACCGATCATCTTATGCTCATCCGAGAAGTCTTCCGGTGTGAAGAGACGATCCGCGTCGAGTGCGTCGATGACGAAGCTACCGCCTTTAATCAATTCGTGTTCTGTCCGTTCCATAGTCAATTCCCCCTTATAGTAATTCGAAGACGCCAGCAGCGCCCATTCCGCCACCGATGCACATCGTCACAACCCCATACTTTTCATTGCGTCGTTTCATCTCATGCAAGATCGAGACCGCGAGTTTCGCGCCCGTACAACCGAGCGGGTGCCCGAGGGCGATGGCGCCGCCGTTCACGTTCACTTTCGACGGGTCGATCCCGAGTTCACGGATGACACCGAGCGATTGGCTCGCGAACGCCTCGTTCAATTCGAACAATCCGACTTCTTCGAGCTTCACGCCGGCCATCTCGAGCGCTTTCGGGATGGCGACGACGGGACCGATCCCCATCACTTCCGGACGAACCCCACCGACGGCGAACGAGAGGAACTTCGCCATCGGCTTCAAGCCTTGGCGTTCGGCTTCTTCCCGCTCCATGACGAGCACGGCCGCAGCTCCGTCTGATACTTGCGACGCGTTCCCCGCTGTCACCGAGCCTTTGATTTTGAACGCCGGGCGCAGCTTGCCGAGCGCTTCGACGGTCGAGTCGGCGCGGACGCCTTCGTCGTGTTTGACGACGACTTCACGTTCCGCGACTTTGCCGTCTTCTCCGAGCACGTGCTCGATGACCGTCACCGGGACGATCTCTTCTTCGAATTTGCCGCCGGCGATCGCGGCCGCCGCTTTTTGATGGCTGTCGATGGCGAACCGGTCTTGGTCTTCCCGCGAGATGTTGTACTCGGCCGCGACTCGTTCTGCCGTATGGCCCATGCTCATGTAGTACTCAGGTGCCGTCTCCATAATTGTCGGGTTCGGACGGATGACGTGCCCGCCCATCGGCACGAGGCTCATCGATTCCATGCCGCCGGCGATGACCGCCGTCGCTTGGCCGATCATGATTTTCGCAGCCGCGTCGGCGATTGCTTGTAAGCCCGACGAACAGTAGCGGTTGATCGTGATGGCTGGTACTTCGTGGGACAATCCGCCGCGAACGGCCGCATAACGGGCGATGTTCATCCCTTGCTCTGCTTCCGGCATCGCACATCCCATAATGACGTCATCGATTGGGCCGTTGTAGCCGGCCCGTTCGAGCGTCGCTTTAATCGCATGTCCGGCAAGTTCGTCCGAGCGAACGTTTCGGAACGATCCCCGTTTTGCTTTTCCGACCGGCGTCCGTGCGCCGGCCACGATGACTGCTTCCCTCATCTGTGAAATCCCCCTTTTATCAGTTCCGAAGTGGCTTGCCTTTGACGAGCATATGTTGCATCCGTTGCTGCGATTTTGGTTCTCCGATGAGGCTTAAGAACGCCTCGCGCTCGATGTCGAGGAAGTATTGCTCGTCGACCATCGTGCCGTACGCCAAATCGCCGCCGCTGATGACGTGGGCGAGTTTCTTCGCGATCTTCAAGTCATGCTCTGAAATGTAGCCACCGTAGAACATCTCGTACGCCGCAAGTTCGAGCGTCGCTTTCCCCGTCTGACCGACGACCGGTAACTTCTCACGTACCGGTGCCGTGTAGCCGTCGGCTAGTCCGAGCACCGTCTGTTTCGCATCGAACGTCAAGTGGTCGCGGTTCATCGAGATGCCGTCGACCGCACGGTGATAACCGAGTGTCTTCGCATCGTACGCCGACTTCGACACTTTCGCCATCGCGATGTTCTGGAACGTCTGTTGCGCTGCCTTCTCGATGTTTTGCATCGATTGCGGCGTCTGCTCCAAGAAACGACGATACGTGTTGACGTTTCCGCCTCCGCCCGGGATAAGTCCGACCCCGACTTCAACGAGACCCATGTACGTCTCGAGCGCCGTCTGCATGCGGGCTGCCGGCAAGCTGATCTCTGTGCCGCCGCCGAGCGTCATACCGTACGGTGCGACGACGACCGGGCGACCTGCGTAGCGAATCTTCTGCACGACTTGTTGGAACTTGTTGATGATCCAGTCGAGTTCGTACCAGTTCTCGTCTTCCGCTTCCATGAGCATCATCGCGAGGTTAGCGCCGACGCAGAAGTTTTTGCCGTCGTTGGCGAGGACGAGTCCTTTGAAGTCTGTCTCGACGCGGTCGATCGATTGCTCGATCATCTGCATGATATCGACGCCGATCGCATTGTTCGGTGATGTGAACTCGAGGGCGACGACATCGTCGCCGATATCGATGAGGCGGGCCCCGCCGTTCTCAAGCACGATTCCGTTCGACTTGGCGAGCGGTGCGAGTTTCAGCTCTTTCGGGTTGACGGTCTTCTCGACGTACGTCTGCGACGCTTTGTCGTAATACTGGTCACCTTTATAGAAGGAAGTATGTCCGGCAGCGAGCATCTCATCGATCCACGCCGGGACGTCGTACCCTTCTTGCTTCATTCGCGCCGCTGATTTTTCAAGCCCAAGCGCGTCCCACGTCTCGAACGGCCCGAATTTCCAGCCGAAGCCCCATTTCATGGCGTCATCGATGGCGACGATCGAGTCACTGATCTCGCCCGTGAGACGTGCCGAGTAGGCGAGCGTCTTCGCTGTGATTGGCCAGAGCAGCTGCCCGATGCGTCCCTTGTTCAAGACGGCGCCTTTCAACTTCGCTTTCGAGCCCGGGAGCGACTTGATTTGGTCGAGTTCCGGACCTGTAATCGCTTTCAATTGTTCGTATTCGAACGTTTGGAGATTGAGTTCCTGGATGATTTTCCCGTCTTTCTTATAGAAGCCTTGGCCGGCCTTTTGTCCGACCCAGCCTTTTTCGACGAGCGTCTTCATCTCGGCCGGTACGTCGAACGTGTCTTTCTCCTCGCCCGCCTCGAGCGTCTCGAAGACGTTTCCGGCGACGTGGACGAACGTGTCGATCCCGACGACGTCGAGCGTGCGGAACGTCGCTGATTTCGGTCGTCCGATGAGCGGACCGGTGATCGAGTCCATCTCACCGATTGAGGCGTTCTGCTTGAGCATCTCTTCGAACGTGACGAGAAGGCCATACGTGCCGATGCGGTTGCCGATGAAGTTCGGCGTGTCTTTCGCTTCAACGACGCCTTTGCCGAGACGGTCCTCCGCGAAACGAGCCATGAAATCGATGACCGGACGGGCCGTCTTCTCCGTCGGAATCAGTTCGAGCAGCTTCAAATAGCGCGGCGGGTTGAAGAAGTGCGTCCCGAGGAAACGGTGTTGCAATCCTTCCGGGAGGACGCTCGCCATCGCCTCGATTGAGATACCGGACGTGTTCGAGCTGAGAATCGCGTCTTCACGGATGTAAGGTGCGATCTTTTCGAACAGCTGTTGTTTCACGTCGAGCCGTTCGACGACGACTTCGATGACCCAGTCGGCTTCTTTCAAGCGCTCGAGATCGTCTTCTAAATTACCGACGTCGATAAAGTTCAAGTGCTCCGGTGTCGCGAGCGGTGCCGGGTTTTGCTTTAACAACTTTTGACGGTTTTCTGAAGCGATGCGATTGCGTACTTCCGGTGACTCGAGTGTGAGCCCTTTCGCTTCTTCTTTTGCCGTCAATTCCCGCGGTACGATGTCGAGCATGAGCGAACGAATCCCCGCGTTCGCCAAGTGAGCCGCAATCCCCGCCCCCATTACTCCTGAACCGATGACGACCGCAAAACGGATATTGCTCGTCAAACGGAGGTCGGCTGATTGTTCGATGTGACTCGTCATATTGTTCCCCCCTCAATGAGAATGAATAGTGATTCATTTCACGCGTAAAAAAAATCGCAATCACCATCGTGTTTACTCTTCTATCATAAATGAATGAACATTCATTCGCAAGCCCGCATTTTTCAAATTCATTCCATTTCACGAATTAATGATTAATTATTGAGACGAGTGGTATAGACACAAAGAGTCAATTTTAGAAAGGGGAATGTACACATGAGTGACAATCGTTTAAACACAGTCGGAAGTCGAAAAGACTTTGAAGCGTTCAAGAAGGACGGCCAAGAGCAAGCCCATCAACCGGGCATCGACTCGAAGATGGAGCCGTTCCCCATCTATGAGCGTGAAGGATATAAAGGAAGCGATAAATTGAAAGACAAAGTCGCTATCATCACGGGTGGCGACTCAGGCATCGGAAAATCAGTCGCCATCTTCTTCGCCCATGAAGGCGCGAAGTCGGTCATCGTCTATAAGGATCAAAACGAGCTCGAGGACGCCGAGGCGACGAAAGAACGCATCGAAGAACTTGGTCAGGCGTGTCTCTTGCTCCAAGGGGACATCGGCGATTCAAATTTCTGCCAAGACGTCGTCAAACAAACGCTCGAGACGTTCGGTCATTTGGACATCCTCGTCAATAACGCTGCCGAGCAACATCCGCAAGAGTCGCTCCTCGACATCTCGGACGAGCAACTCGAGCAGACGTTCCGGACGAATATCTTCAGCATGTTCTATTTGACGAAGGCCGCCCTCCCGTACTTGAACGAAGGGGCAAGCATCATCAACACGACGTCGATCACGGCGTATGAGGGTAACGACCAATTGATCGACTACTCGTCGACGAAAGGCGCGATCACATCGTTCACGCGCTCGCTCGCCAAAAACTTGGCAGAGAAGAAGATTCGCGTCAACGGTGTCGCACCAGGTCCGATTTGGACGCCGCTCATCCCGGCGACGTTCCCGGCGGAGAAAGTCGCCTCGTTCGGTGACTCGGCCGAGATGAAACGTCCAGGTCAACCGGCAGAACTCGCCCCGGCGTATGTCTATCTCGCAAGCGACGACTCGACATACGTCAGTGGGCAGGTCATGCACGTCAACGGCGGGACGGTCGTGAACGGATAATCTTGTCAAAAGGCCCAGTGTTCAGTCACTGGGCCTTTTTGTTGGGAAATTAACCCATACTATGTTAGCGTTGTCTGCAGACATTAACCCCGTCATTCAGACGGAAGGAAGGAGCCAGTGGTGGATGATTCATTACCAATTGACACAAGATGATTTTTTCGCTTTTCAAAAGAATTTCATCGGAACTTCGCCTTACCATAAAAGATTTTCTAGATTTTACACGGCCATACTTTCGCTCCTTGCAGCTTATCTCGGGTTTGCACTCGTCATCATTTTGTTGCCTCGAACGATTTCTTCTGCCCCGCTCATTCTCGCACTCGCCGTCGGTGCTAGTGTATTGTCGGTGCTTCTCCAACTTCGCTTCTCTAAAAAAATGTACCAAAACATGACGCTTTGGCAATTTCGCTATATGCTGAAACAAAATACGAAATGGCCACGTGACGTCACATTGTATTTTAATGAGTTCGGACTCGAGGTCAACTCCCTTCATAACCACGTAAATAAACGGATTCAAGTCGCATGGGAAGCAATCGAACGTGTGAGCGAAGACGAGACAAACTATTATTTATACTTTGAAGTAAGGGAAGCGGTTATTGTCCCGAAGCAAAACAACACGCTAAGTGAGACTGAACAAACTAAAATCAACGACTTGTTGGAAAAACATTTGAGCATCTCATTCTAATCACCTATTGCATCAAGAGTTCGACGTGATTCTACGTCTGTATGGAAGGCAATGGATGAGCACGACTATGACTTAACTCAGAAAGGAGTAGCAAATGGTCACCACATATAAAATGACACTTGAAGATTTTCTATCATTTCATAATGATTTGAGTCACCATTCAAACCTATATGAACGAAATCGCAAACTATGGCTGTTCATTATGATGATCCCTACGTTCGCTCTTGGCTATGTGCTTACGGCCTTTGTGTTACCTCGCCCCGAGTCTCCTGTTTTATTTTATTTACTCCCAGTAGGTGTCGGGATTTTGTTCACGCTGTTACTCAGGCCACTCCTAAAGGATTTGCACGGCCCATTCGCCATTTGGATAGCTCGGCAGCAACTAAAAAAACATAACGTTTGGCCAAAAGACATCACGCTCCACCTTGATGATACCCATGTCGAGATGCATGTCGTTCGTGGTAAAGTCAGTCGAACGACGCAAATCCCTTGGACATCTATTTTCAAAGTGAACGAGGATGAGACACATCGTTTCCTCTATTTCGAAGAAGATGAGGCATTAATCATTCCTAAGGCAAGAGACGGAATTACGGAAGTCGAACAAAGTGAAATCGATCGGATACTCGAAAAACATATAAATACAGAAAAGCACACAAGTTCCAGATGAACTTGTGTGCTTGTTTCATTTCTTGACCATTCCTTTTAACACGAACGCCACGTTCGCCGGACGTTCCGCGAGGCGGCGCATGAAGTAGCCGTACCAGTCGCGGCCGTATGGCACGTAGACACGGACTTTATAACCTTGGCGGACGAGCTCGAGTTGACGCTCGACACGGATGCCGTACAGCATTTGGAACTCGAACTGGTCGAGCGGGATGTCGTTCAGTTTCACGTGCTCGATGATGGCATCGATCATGTGGTCGTCATGAGTCGCGATCGAGGCGTAGTTCCCGTTCGCAAGATGGAGTTTGACGAGCTTCAAATAGTTGTGGTCGACGTCTTCTTTCTCTGGGAAGGCGACCGTCGCCGGCTCTTTATACGCCCCTTTGACGATGCGAAGGTTCGGCTTGAGCGATGCGAGATGATTGATGTCGTCTTCTGAGCGGTACAAGTACGATTGGATGACCGTCCCGAGGCCCTCGAAGTCCGTTTTCAACTTCTTGAACAAATCGAGCGTCTTCTCGCAACGTGACTCGTCTTCCATGTCGATGGCGACGAAGACACCGACACGTTGTGCGGTCGTCAAAATTTGACGCATGTTGTCTTCAATCAATTCGTCTGAAATATCAAATCCGAGTGACGTCAACTTGAGTGACATGTACGCGTCGAGATTCTCTTCTGCCATGATCTCGATCGCCCGAATGATCTCGTCACGATTCTCTGTCGCTTCCTCTACAGTCGTAATGAACTCCCCTAAATGGTCGACCGTGACCGATAACCCTTTCGCGTTCAATTCGCGAATCGTCGGTACCGACGTCTTGAAATCTTCCCCCGCCACAAAGCGCGAAGCCCCGAACCGAAGCCCGTATTTTTTAGCCAAACTGTTGAGTGTTTTGTTTTGAGACATGTAAATAAATCCATCGCGCAACACTTTTTCCATCTGCTTTTCCCCCTTACGTTTACACCCATCTATCTCTATGACGATGTCTGAAATTATTATGACATACAAACATCAATTCGTCTGTATTTTTGTAACCGTTTGCAGCAGTTTATTACCCAACTTTTCAAAAAAACGGACGCCCTCTCGGACGTCCGGTTCATAGGTGTGTCGTCGGTGCGACATAGAGCAAAATACTGAGGAAAATGAACACACTTCCGGCAAGGACGAACAAATGCCAAATCGCATGGTTGAACGGTAACTTCTGCCACACGTAGAACACGATCCCGACCGAATAGGCGATCCCGCCGGCGAGGAGCAACATGAACCCGGTATGCCCGAGCGACTCATAGAGCGGACGGATTGCGATGATGCAAATCCAGCCGAGCCCAAGATACGTCACGTTCGACACCCACATGTACTTCCCCGTCGAGAACAGCTTCCAGATGATGCCAAGAATGGCGACACCCCAGACGATGCCGAAGAGCGTCCAACCGAGTCTGCCTTGGAGCGAGACGAGCGCGAACGGCGTGTAGCTCCCGGCGATGAGTAAGTAAATGCCTGCATGGTCGAACACTTGGAGTACACGCTTCGCCCGCGGGTGCGGAATCGCATGCATGAGGGTCGAGAAGAGGTACAGCAAAATCATCGACACCCCGAAGACGCTCACCGCGATGACGTTCCATGTGCTCCCCGTCTCGGTCGCACTCATGACGAGCAAGACGAGCGCGACGATACTGAAGATGACCCCGAGACCGTGCGTGACGGCGCTCGCGATCTCTTCCCCGAGCGTATCGGTATGGAGCATCTCTTTTAACTTCTCTTGTTCCATTCGGGTCCCACCTTTCTGTATTCCTCTAGTATGGTCATTTCCCGATTTCGTTGCAAACAAAAACATGGGTCGCGAGGACCCATGTCGATTTGTTACGCGACTTCTTTCACTGGAACGTCACATTCCATGTTCTGGGCCCGCATCGAACGGGCGCGCACGTGGAACAGGACGAGCAGCGTGATGGTCCCGATCGTGGCGATGACGTACGGGATCGGTCCGTCCATCTTGAAGCCGATCGGCGCCGTCAGGATGTAGAACCAGACCGCGTACAGCATGAACGTGCCCGGGACGAGCGC
>NZ_JTLB01000032.1:0-13516 GCF_000798975.1 Exiguobacterium sp. ZOR0005
GCGCTCGTCCCGGGCACGTTCATGCTGTACGCGGTCTGGTTCTACATCCTGACGGCGCCGATCGGCTTCAAGATGGACGGGCCGATCCCGTACGTCATCGCCACGATCGGGACCATCACGCTGCTCGTCTTGTTCCACGTGCGCGCGCGTTCGATGCGGGCCCAGAACATGGAGTGCGACGTCGATATCGATACAGCCGCATGACAAAAGGGTTTGACCGTGACGGTCAAACCCTTTCTTCGTGTTCACCGAGCCGCGTCGTGCTCGTGGCGGTCGGGGAGTAGAGGTAGATGCAAAACGTCGTGCCTTCCCCGTAGACGGAATCGGCATGGATGCCCCAACCGTGCGCCTCGGCGATCCGTTTACAGATGCGCAGGCCGAGACCGGTCCCTTTGATCGGGCGGTGGGCGTCGGAGTCGACGCGGTAATACTCGTCAAAGATGTACGGCAACGCCTCCTCGGGGATGCCGATGCCTGAGTCTTTGACGGACAAGACGAGCGTCCCGTTCTCGTCCGTCACGTCGACCGTGACGGTGCCGCCTTCCGGCGAGTACTTGATGGCGTTGCCGACCAAGTTGTGGACGAGCTGCAACAGTTTTTCTTGATCGGCCTCGATGACGAGGCCGTCCGTTGCCGCTAACGTCACATGGTGATCAGAAGATGTCGTGTCATAACTCGCCACCACTTCCTCGAGGAGTGGTTTCAATGCGACCGGTTCCCGTGCGAGCAAGTCCTCGGAATACGTGACGCGCTGGTAGTCGAGGAAGTTGTCGACGAGCCGCTCGAGTCGGTCCGCCTCCTGTTTCACGAGCGTCAGCATGGCGTGTGTCTTCTCGTCATCCTTGTGGCGATGCATGAGCAGTTCGGTGTAACCGGTGATGGCGGTGAGCGGCGTCCGGAAGTCGTGGGACAGCTCGGCGAGGAACGCGTCTTTTTGTTCCTCGAATTGGATCATTTCCGTCTCGTCGCGCCACATGATGAAGACGCCGCGCGGAGTATGGGTGAAATTAAAGATGAGTTGGATCACCCGTTCCCCGATGTGGAGTCGACGGGAGTCCATCCGCGGGCAACAAAGGAAGCGGTTGTCGAGTATTTCTTGCCAAAGCGGTGCCACAGCGTCCAGGTCGGCCCCGTTCTCTTCAAAGCGAGCGAAAAAGAATTCGGTGAGCGCGGTCGTGTCCTCGAAGCGGCGAGTGACCATCGCCGGGCACATCGCGCGCAGCTCATCGTTCGAATAGAGGTGGTTGCGGGTGAAGTCGATATAACAGATGGCATCTTGCGCTTCCTCGACGATCGAGGCGATCGGGAAGCTGTGCGGCGACCGGGTCCGTTTGGCGGGAAGGGGACGTTTCCCTCCGTTCCGGTGATGGTGGCGACGCGACGGATAGAACTGTTTTCGTTCCATAGGCGAACCTCCTTTCACTCTTGTTACACGTATCACATAAGTAAAGAGGAATGATCCTCTAGCAAGTCGTTATCTTTTGATTCCCATTATACGTCAATGCCGCCAAAACCAATAGTCACAATAAAGTACCAATCAAATTCGGCGACAATTCGGGACAAATCGGACAAAAAACCTCCACCCGGTGAGGGATGGAGGTGAGGGATGGAGGTGAGGTGTCAAAAGAAGTTATAAGGGTTGAGGCTGCTCGCCGGTGCGTTGCTGCTGTAGACGTACGGCGACTTATGTACTTCGAAATGAAGATGGCTGCCGAACGAGTTGCCGGTGTTGCCGACCGTGCCGATGTTCGCGCCTCGTAACACGGTCTGTCCTTGGACGACGTTCAAGCGGTCGAGGTGGGCGTAGACGGTCGTGTACGACTGGCCGTTCAATTGATGCGTGATCATGATGTGGTTCCCGTAAGCGCCGGTGTTGCGGGCGACGATGACTTGTCCGCCAGACGCGGCGATGACCGGCGTGCCTTTCGCTGCCGCGAGGTCGATGCCGTTATGGAACGTGTAGCCGTAAACGCCGCTCGCCGGACCATACTTTTGCGTCAACGTGCCTTTCGTCGGCATGAGGAGCTTCGTCGTCGATGTCGTTTGGAGCGTCGTACTCGCATAAGGTTTAATGAATGCGCTCGAGACATAGCGGGACGTGCCGTTGAAATTGATTTTCGTCCATGAACCCGTCGTCTGTTGCGCCGAAAACGTCTGGCCGAGCTTGACGCTGCCGACGATTGCGTACGTCGTACCAGGGCCGGAACGGACGTTCAAACTGTTTACTGTCACTTCAGCTTTGTAATACGTCGACGCTTCGACCGGCGTCGGGGCCGGGGTGATGAGACCGATGGTGAGCAACGCACTTAATACAATTGTCATTAATTTCTTTTTCATTTTTATGGTAATCCCTTCAGTGTGAAAGATTGGTATATGCGACATAATGAACCTGATAATTTAAATTTTATCACCAAAAATATATTTTTATATTTCATTTATATTTCAAAAAAATATATTGCCATTTTAAAACATAGAAAAACGAACCTGTCCGGACTGGACAAGTTCGTTATAGTCGCTTCATATGGTCGGTCTGACTTCTTTAGTTCGCGGACAGTTCGTCTTCGGTCACCCATTTATGGTTCGTGACTCGTTCACCATTGTCGAGCTCGAAATCGACCATGTAAACCGTCGTCTCCTCAGCAGAGTCGATCGTTGCGGTCGCACCACCCATGCCGCTCATGTGCTCGGCATCGACCGTCACTTCGTCGCCTGGCTCGTAAGCGCCGGCTTTTGCGTCGACAATCTCTTCGTGAATGATCCACTTATGGTCACGCACTCGTTCGCCCCCATGCATCGGGTCGTACGAGATGCTATAGACGACCGTGTCGTAGGCACCGACGATGGTCGCCTCGGCCCCTTCCATTCCTGGCATATGGGCCTCGGTAATGACAGCTTGATCTCCGACATCAAACGTCGGGTTCTCGGCTTCTTGAAGACCTGTCGGCACTTCACGGGAACCGGACATGTCCATATTGCCATGGTCCATCTCGCCCATTGATTCATCAGGCATGTCATTCATCGTATTATCGTTCGTCCCGCAAGCGGTGAGTCCGGCGCTTAAGGCGAGCGTCATCGTCAGTGTGGCAAACTTTCGTTTAAATCTCATAGTCAAAACCTCCGATTTGATATGTGGTTGATTATTCCGAACTGATAAAGCAAAACCGTCATGGAAAAGTCCGGCTAAATCGTCTCTGTTATGGTTATACCTTTCAATCGTGAAAGAATTGTTAAACGTGTCGTGTCTCAAGGAATAATTTTGATTGGTTTCACAAGTTTTTAACGTTCGACATTTACAGTGGACGTTGAGAGAAGGAGGGAGAAAATCAAATGCATACAAATCGAATGATACTTATACTGTTGGCGACCGTATTTTTGACCGCTTGTGGACCGGACACGCCACCGAATGAAACGGCGACTGAATCGGAAGCGCCTGTGGCAGAGACGGAACAAAAGTCACAACAAGTCGAAGCCGACAATTGGAAACGAGTCGAGACCGACGCGGCCATCACCCACATTCATGGGGCTGGTTTTTGGCAGGACGATGCCCGTCCGGTCGTTGCGACGCACCACGGACTGATGGAGTACCGGGAAGACGGCTGGTACGAATTGATGTCGAACCGTCACGATTATATGGGTTTTGAGCTTGTCGTGGATGGTTTTTATGCGAGCGGTCACCCCGAACGTCAATCCGCATTTAAAAATCCACTCGGTGTCGTCCGCGGCACCGACCGAGGCGAGACGCTCGAAGTTCGCTCGCTAGAAGGGGAGGCGGATTTTCACCATATGAGCGTGGGTTACAGGTCAGAAAGTTTATACGTCTATCTCGAAGAGCCGACAAATGAGTTGCGACCAGGCTTTTATCGTTCGCTCGACAAAGGTGAGACGATTGAACCGATGAAGATGGAAGGGACGGAACGCCACGGCATCGTCGGTCTCCTTGCCGACGCGAGAGAGCCGTTGCGCGTGCACGTGTACGGCCCGAACGGGATGCTCGTCTCGGACGATGGTGGCGATACGTTCGACACGTTGATCTCAGGCGAGCGCATCCTCCTCGCCGCGACGGACGACACGACGCTCGCCTATGTGCGAGAAGCGTCCGACTATGAACTCGTCTTACGTCAGGACGAAGATGAGACGGTGCTGCCGTTGCCGGATTTAGAAGCGGACGCGGTGCCAATCGAGCTCGCCATTGACGAGGGACGTCTCTTACTAGCAACTTCTGACAATAGCGTCTATTTGTATGAAGAGGGGAGTTGGACGACACTCCTTCAAACAGGTACAGCGAAGTGACGATTTCACAACTCTTTCACATGTTGAGGGGAAAAAATGTGAAACCAGTTGGAAAGAGAGGTGCCGAGGTGGAAAAACGGCGGATTGAAATTTATGACCTCGAGCTCGGCGGGATGAACGTACAGTCGTTCGCCCATGTAGTCGTCCGGATGGCAACATGTCTCGTTCGAGATGATGATTTGATTTTCGAGGGATTCAAAGAACGCATCGGGCACCATTATTCCGACGTCGAATTCTTCGAAGTCGTCCATCAGCTCGAACGCCACATCGCGAGACGGATTCATCACGTCCGGCAGTTCATCCTCATCTCTGCCACTTTGGATGAGGCTGTTCTCGTCAACTATTCATCAGAAAAGCTGGTGCTCGTTCCCTTGTATGGCCCGAGAATCATGTATGCCGCATTAGAGCGCCTTGAGCCGAAGTGGGGAACGTACGAGGTGGACATTTGGCCAAAACATAACAAATAGCCGCTGCTTGTGAGACAAGCAACGGCTATTTTGTTAGGAGCGGGAGCGTGATTGTGAAGGTCGTCCCTGAGCGGTCGGATGCGACGTCAAGCGACCCTTCATGCAATTCGATGATCTGCTGCGCGATGGAGAGTCCAAGTCCGCTCCCGCCCGTGCGTCTCGAGCGGGATTTCTCGACACGATACAGACGTTCGAAGATGAACGGTAAATCTTCCTCAGGAATGCCCTTGCCGTCGTCTCGGAGGGTGAACGTGATCGTGTCTTTCATCAAAGCACCATCGAGTGTGACGTGCGCCGCACCGCTATGTTCGATGGCGTTATGCCCGAGCGCGCGAAACACTTGAATGATTCGATTGTGGTCGATGCGAAGGGATACATCGGACAACATCGAGAGCCGGCTCTCGAACAGGATCGGCGTGACACGAAACATAGACGCGAGGACACGTGTCAAGTCGTCAGCCAGTTGTGAGACGAGGATGTCGTCTTTATGAAGCGTGAACGTGTTCTCATCGAGTTGGGCGAGTTGGAACGCGTTCTCGACGAGCTCGGTTAATGCTTGGCTCTCTTCCAATATCGTTTGAATCGACTGTTCCTTCAAAGCGACGGGCGTTTGAGGCTTGGACGCGATCTCCGCATACCCTTGCAAATACGTGAGCGGTGTTTTGATCTCATGGGCGAGATCGGACAGAAATTGATTCCGCTCTTTTTTTAGATGCGCCAGCTCGAGCGACATCGATTCGATGGAGCGTGCGAGCTCCCCGATCTCATCGACACGTGAAGTGGGGAGGGTCAACTCACCCGGTCGCGTCAACACGTTCTCGGTCGCTCGGCGGAGCTGTTGAATCGGGTTGGAGATCAATCGACTGAGCAAGATGAACGTCAAGGCCGTGACGATGAGCGCGATGGCGGTGATGTAGAGGAAACGGAGCTGCAAACGATGGCTGATCCCGTGGATGATCTCTGTCGGAAGGAACATGTACACATAGCCGTAGAGTGCCGTCTCATCCATCGACTCGATCGGCGTCCGGACGGCGAGATACGGCTTGTTTTCCCAGTCCGTCTCGAGCACGACCGTCTGATCGAAGGCGGACTGGTCCGAAGCCTCCCGGATGAACGTCGACAAGACGGCGGGGAATCGATTGGATGTGTCGATCACCCTATGATCCGGTGCGACGATGGCGACTTTCGTGTCGGTCTCACTCTCCATCGCCGCGACGTGCGAAATCGTTTCCGTATCAAAACTCATCGCCAATACACTCGCGTGGCTTTCCGCCCGCGATTCGAGCCGGTCGATCTCCTCAACGACTCGTTCCCCGAGCAAGGTGTGATACAAAAGCATGAACAAGACGCTTTCGATCAGTAACGTCGTCAACAAAAAGACGAGACTGATTCGAAACGGGAGACTATTTCGCCAAGGCATCACGGCACATCCCGCCCCTCGACCCACCGGTAACCCCGTCCCCACACGGTTTTCAAGTAATCGTCGATTGGGAAACCGGCCTCCCCGAGCTTGTCCCGAATCATGCGGATGTGGGCATCGACCGTCCGGGGGTCAGATTCTGAAGAATACGGCCAGACGAGGTCATACAAGTCCATGCGGTTGTACAAACGGTTCGGGTGCTCGAGGAACAATTTCAAAATCGCCGTCGCTTTCGGGGTCAACACGACCTCTTGTTCCTTATAAAGAACGCGGCCGCTTGGTTCGTCGTATCGCAATTGATTATAGCTGACGTTTGTGAGTCGGCTACGTCGTAACACGGCGCGAATCCGAGCGAGCAAGACGTTCCCATCGAACGGTTTCGTCACATAGTCATCGGCACCGGCGTCTAAGCCGCGAATTGTCGTCTCGCTATCGGAACGCGCCGTCAGCAAGACGACGGGCAACTCTGCGTCGCGTTTTTTCAGTTGACGACAGAGTGTGATGCCGTCCACGTCCGGCATCATAATATCCAATAAGACCAAGTCAGGACGGTCGGCGATGAGCTCGAGCGCTTCGGTCGCGTCGCTCGCCTCGAGACACGTGTAGCCGTCGCCTTCGAGGAAGAGCCGCAACAGTCGGCGCATCTTCATCTCGTCGTCCACAATCAGTATCTTCATGCATGCCCTCCTTTTCTCCTCAACGTTCAGTTCGTGATGCATCCCCCGGTTCCCTTTCATGTGGATAGAAACGATGGACGAGGGCCGGTTCGTCACACGGGATCAGTTCGCCGTCGACACGCTCGAATCGATCGTGTCCTTTTCCGAAAATGACGCCACAGTCATAGTCCGGAAGCCGTTCGGCGAACGCACGGATGGCGTCGTGCCGGACCGGATGAACGGATAACGGCGGGCGAGCGGTTCGCCCTGGCGCCAAATCGTCAAGAATCTGTTGCGGAGCCTCCCTTCTCGGGTCGTGGACCGACAATACATAGTCCGCTCCCGATTGCGAGACGATCTTGGTCATCTCGCTGCGCTTTGAGCGGTCCCGTTCCCCGGCGGCACTGAGCAGCACGAGGACACGCGCGTGACGTTCGGTCAAAGCCGTGACGACTTCTTGGATCGCATCCGGCGTGTGCCCATAATCGACATAGGCGAGGGAAGCGATGCCCTCAATCCGCTCGAGTCGACCGCTCGGCAAGCGAAGGGAAGCGAGTCGCGGTACGGTGTCTTCAAGCGACGCACCGGTGGAGAGCACGATCCCGAGTGCGCACAGCATGTTGTCGAGGTTATACGTTTCCGTGAACGGGGGCTTGACGGCGAGGGACCGTCCTTTCGTCTGAAGCAACAAGCGGTCACGCTCGAGTTGTCCGAACAAATCAACGGACGTGTCACGGCGGCTGTAATAGCTTCGTTTCACACGACGGGGTGCCCTTGCTCCCATCCGCTCATGGAACGGGTCGTCTCGGTTGAGGAAGACATGGCCGTTCGCCGTCACTTGTTTGAACAGGCGGGCTTTCGTCTCGGCGTAGGAATCCATCGACCCGTGGTAATCTAAATGATCATGGGTCAAGTTCAGGAAAGATGCCGATTGAAAAGAAAGGCCAGTGATGCGGGATTCAGCGATCGCCTGAGAAGAGACTTCCATGACGCAGTCGGTGATTCCCGCTTTGACCATCTCATCTAAATGGCGGTTGACGGTTAACGGGTCCGGCGTCGTGTTCGGCGTCGTAAAAGTTTGACCCGCATAATGGATCCCGAGCGTCCCAATCGACCCGACCTTCATCCCGAGGGAAGTGAACAGTTGAAACGCGAGCGAGGTCGTCGTCGTTTTCCCGTTCGTCCCCGTGACCCCGTGCAAACGTAAACGCTTCGAAGGGTCGTCATAAAACATCGCCGCGAGCTCGGCCAAAGCGATTTTTGTGTCCCGACAATAAATGACGGAGACAGGCGCATCAATCGGTCGTTCCGCGATGATGGCGATGGCACCGTTTGCGATGGCCTCATCGATGAAATTGTGTCCGTCATGCCGGTGTCCGGTTATACAGACGAATAAATAATTATTTTTCACTTCTTTCGAGGAGAACGAGATTCCTTCAATCAACGTCTCATTCGGGTGTTCCACATACGTCCAAGTGATGGTTTGGCTTAGTCCTGTTAAGAGGTGTTGCAAATTGTTGAGCACGAGATGTTCTCCTTTTTCTAGTAAGTCCATCTTGACAGTATAGCCGCCGTTTGTGAAAAAGAAGTGAAATGAGTCCGCTCACTCGATTCATCGATTGCGTAAAAAAACCGAGGCAAACGCCTCGGCTCAATGGATATGTGGTAGATAAGGTTTGTCGTTCTTTCTAAAGGAAGGCGCAAGGACGAATCCGAGTCCGAGGACTACCCCGAACACGAGCCCGAGCGAGCTGTCGAACAAAAACATAAGGACGATCCCGAAGACGAGACCGACACTTAGATTACCAATCCGATCGAACATGGTTGAACCCCTTTTCCGTATAAGCTACCCCTCGAATGATATACGCTTTGCAAGAAAATATGCGCGTCGCCTACGCTGTTTCTTCATATACGTGACATCGGAGAAAAGGTTTCTTTGACAACCGTCAAATAAGAACAGTATGCTGAACGGGAAAGCATACTCATTAGGATTGTTACTGGACGGTCAGGCAAAACCTAAATCGGGCGCACACGTTGCGTCTGGTTTGGGTTTTTCGCGTTTTCAGAACGAAAAGGAGGAGCACGATGCAAAAAGTAATCTTTTTAGATGTCGACGGCACGCTCGTCGACGACCACGGGGACGTCCCGGCGTCAGCAAAACAGGCGGTGCAAGCGGCGAGACGAAACGGTCACCTCGTCTTTTTATCGACGGGACGCTCGAAGGCGGAGCTGTTCGAAGACATCCTCGACGTCGGGTTCGACGGCATCATCGGGGCGGCCGGCGGCTACATCGAGCTAAACGAGGAGGTGTTGTTCCATGAACGTGTCTCCGAGGAACGGCTGCGTCATCTCGTCGACTTCTTCACGGCCCATGGCGTCGACTTTTATCTCGAATCAAACGACGGGCTCTATGCCGGCGGGAACGTCAAAGCCCGGATCGCGACGCTCATCGAGGAGTTGATCGCGAGTCAGCCCGAGGCGAGTGCGGCGATCGAGCGAGGGTTACGACCGTTCCACGACGCGTTGAAAGAAGAGCCGGATCTCGTCCGCGCGGATGTCAATAAAATCTCGTTTTTAGGGTCCGACGTCCCTTTCGCGACGATTCAAGCCGAGTTCGCCTCCCACTTCACCGTCATCCCGAGCACGGTCGCCGTGTTTGGTGACAACAGCGGCGAGCTCTCGATCCCGGGCATCAACAAGGCGACGGCGATTGCGACGCTGCTCAATCATCTACAAATCGACCAGGCCGACACGATCGCCTACGGGGACGGCCATAACGACATCGAGATGCTCGAATATGTCGAGGTCGGCGTCGCCATGGGGAATGCGAAGCCCGAGGTCAAACGTGTCGCCGATGACGTCACGGCGAGGCACGATGAAGACGGGATTTGGGTGGGCTTTCAAAAGTACGGTCTCGTCTGAACGACACGTCCCGCAGGTTACAAAATAAACGTGTCCGGGAACAGTACGGGGTGAACGAAAAAAGGAGGAAACGACATGAAATACTTAATCACAGGTGCGACGGGGAAACTCGGCTCGAAGATCGTCAACGTCTTGCTCGAGTCGGTACCGGCAAGCGAAGTGGCGGTCAGCGTCCGCAATCCGGAGAAAGCGAGCGTGTTGAAGGAGAAGGGCGTCGACGTGCGTCACGGCGACTTTGACGACCCGGAGACGCTTGATGCGGCGTTTCGTGACGTCGAACGCCTCCTCATCATCTCGGCGGACGGCGACAACGACACGCGCATCCGCCAACATGCGAACGCCGTCGAGGCGGCCGAACGGGCCGGTGTCGCGTTCATCGCCTACACGAGTCTCGCGGATGCCCAGCAGAGTCAGAACTTGATGGCACCGCCGCACGTTGAGACGGAAGGGGCGATCGAACGGACAGGTATTCCGCACGCGTTCCTGCGCAACAATTGGTATGTAGAGAACGAACTCGGAAGCATCCAGGGCGTACTTGCCGGCGCACCTTGGGTGACGGCGGCGCGTGATGGGAAAGTCGGTTGGGCGCTCCAACACGATTATGCGGAAGCGGCGGCGAACGTCCTCATGGCGGACGACTTCGAGCAGGACGTCTTCGAACTGTCAGGCCCGCTCCATACGCAAGCGGAGCTCGTCGAGGCGCTCGGGGAAGTACTCGGCCGCGAGGTCGAACTCCAGGAAGTGAGTGCGGACGCCTACGCCAACGTCATGCGCGGCGCCGGTGTGCCGGAGGAAGTCATCCCGCTCGTCGTCGGGATTCAAGAGAGCATCCGCAACGGTTCGCTCGAAGTCGAGTCGAACGATTTCGAGCTCTTGCTCGGGCGGCCGGTGACACCGTTAAAAGAAGCGCTCAAACAGTTGATCGATACGTTATAAAAACAAGCCGCGACGGCAAAGTCGCGGCTTGTTTTTATAAGCTAGCCCGTTGTTCGAGTTGATCGGTCACGTGCTGTCGTCTCTCTTGGATCGACCCGATTTGCGTATCGCGGACACACCTTCCGTCAGTCGGTGGAAGATGGCCGTGACGTCAGCCGATACGGTTTGGCAGTTCTCGATCGTATGTGTTTTCAGTATCATGACATGAACGTTCTGCCCCTGGTTTCGTTCTATAGAAGCTATAGAGAACACTTATCAGAATCACGACGATGATTGCTCCGAGCGACATCCAAATCGGCATCTTGTACACATCACCGAAAATCATCTTCGTCCCGATGAAGACGAGCATGAAGCTGAGCCCGTGCTTCAAGTAGTAGAAGCGGTCAATCAAGTTGGCGAGGACGAAGTAGAGGCTACGAAGACCAAGGATTGCCATGATGTTCGCGTAGAAGATGATATACGGGTCACGCGAGTAGGCGAAGCTAGCCGCCACCGAGTCGACGGCGAAGACGATATCCGACAGCTCGATGAAAATCAAGGCGATGAAGAGCGGCGTGAAGAACAGCTTCCCGTTGATGCGTTTTGTGAACTTGCCCGACGAGATGTCTTGCGTGATCGGCAGGCGACGTTCAAGCCAGTTCAACGTCTTGTTGTGTTCGAGCGACTCATCTTTCCCGATGTTTTTGAACATCATCCAACCGGTATAGACGAGAAACGCCCCGAACACGTAGTACACCCATCCGAAGTTCTCTAACAGTGACACGCCGGCGACGATGAAGACGGCCCGGAAGAAGATCGCCCCGAGGATGCCCCAGAACAATACTTTATGCTGGTACTTGAGCGGGACGGCGAAGTAGGCGAAGACGAGCGAGAACACGAACACGTTGTCAATCGCGAGCGCTTTCTCGATGAAGTAGACGCTTGCGTATTCAGTCGCGATCGTGCTGCCTTGCGTATAGAACAACCACGCGCCAAACAGGACGGCAATACCGACCCAGACGAACGTCCACGTCCACGCCTCGCGCATGGACACTTCATGGGCTTTCCGGTGAAACACACCTAAATCAAGTGCGAGCATGACAACGACGAGCAGTAAAAACCCAATGAGTAGGGTCAACAACGATTCCTCCTTTTAAGTTCAAGCGAACTTCTATATTAATAATTTAAGGTCATTAGAACTTAAAGTCAATCTGTTTTATTTTGAAGCTTTAATATAAAATTTCGAGTTCTAACGACTTTGAAATTGTAAAATACAAGTTGAGGCTGTAAAATAAAACTAACTTAACTGAAAGAGGTGGAATAAGCCTTGGATTCTTCCTGGCTGATTGATTTATCGATTATTTTGTTTCTCATTTTGTTGAACGGTGTGTTCGCGATGTCGGAAATTGCCCTCATTTCCTCGAAGCCGAGCCGACTTGAAGCGGCTGCCGCTCGTGGGAGCCGTAGCGCCGCGATTGCGCTCCGTCACGCGAAGGACCCGACCGACCTATTGTCAACCGTTCAAGTCGGGATTACGTTGATCGGGATTATTAACGGTGCGTTCGGTGGTGCGCGGTTCTCAGACCCGTTGGCCCAACAGCTGATCGCCCTCGGGCTCGGGCGCGAAATTGCTGCGACGCTCGGATACATCATCGTCGTCACGATTATCACGTACTTGTCGCTCATCATCGGAGAGCTCGTGCCGAAACGAATCGCCCTTGTCACACCAGAACGCGTGACGATGACAATCATCCCGGCCCTCGACTTCTTCAGCAAAGTGATGAAGCCGTTCGTCTTCGTCTTATCGAAGTCGACGCTCGTCGTGTATAAGCTACTCGGATTGAAGTCCGAACAATCGACGGGAGAAGCAGAATTAGAGATTAAACAATTATTAAGCGAAGGGATGGCCCAAGGGGATTTCGCCCACGATGAAGTGAAACAAGTCGAGCGCTTGTTCGCGTTCCATGACCGCTACGTCTATCAATTGATGCAACCGCGTACGACCGTCGAATGGATTGACTTAGACGACTCGATTGAAGAGATTCAAGAGACGATCTATAAGAGTCAACACAACAAACTCCCGGTCGGCCGGGGCAACTTGGACCAGTTCATCGGATTCGTCGAGATTCGTGAGCTGTTGTCGCTCCCGTCGATTAAACATGAGACCCAAATCTTGAAACGTGTGAGACAGCCGCTCGTCGTCCCGCGCCAACAAGCAGGGAGCCTCGTCTTACAGTCGATGCAACAAAGTGGAGTCGAAATGGCGTTCGTATTGGATGAGTACGGCGGATTCCTCGGAGTCGTTACGCTGTTTGATATTTTAGAAGAGATCGTCGGCGAGGTCGTCGTCGAGCGGGAAGAACCATCCGTCGTCCAACGCGAGGATGGGTCGTACCTTGCTGACGGGATGCTCAATATCGATGAGGCGAAACAATTGTTCGGCCTCCCGCGCGAGCTAGAAGGGGAAGAACGGGCGGCGTTCCACACGCTCGCCGGATTCGTCATCACCGGACTCGGGACGTTCCCGAAAAAAGGCGATGTCATGGAAGCCCATGGCTTGCGCTTTGAAATCGTCGATATGGATGGACGAAGGATTGACCAGGTGTTGGTCCAGCCGCTCGACACGACACCGTAAATCATAACGCCACGTGAAAAGCCTCCTGACATTCACTGTCGGGAGGCTTTTTGAAAATTCTCCTCTCTCGTCGTCGGGATTCAAGAGAGCACCCGCAACGGTTCGCTCGAAATGGAGTCGAACGATTTCGAGCTCTTGCTCGGGCGCCCGGTGACGTCGCTGAAGGAGGCGTTGAAACAACTGATCTCCGCATTATAAAAAAACACGGCAA
>NZ_JTLB01000033.1:0-18115 GCF_000798975.1 Exiguobacterium sp. ZOR0005
CGATGACCGCGGACACGTCGAGCGCCGGGTCGACCCCACCGACACCGGTGAAACGGGCGAACAACAGAAATTCGATGTTTCCGTCGCCGCCGGTGATTGGCGAGAAATCGAGCCCTTCGACGTGAAACCCTTCGGAGGCAAAATAACGGACCATGTCAGCGGCGACCCGTTCGTGGACGGCCCGGTCGCGGACGATGCCTTTTTTACCGACGTCGGCTTTACCGGCCTCGAACTGTGGCTTGACGAGGGCCATGACGACGCCATCAGGTTTCAAGATATGCTTGAGCGGCGGAATCATCAACCGCAGCGAGATGAACGAGACGTCAATCGTCGCGAAATCGGGCGCGACCTCGAATTGGTCAGGCGTCGCATGACGGAAATTCATCCGTTCCATGACGACGACGCGTTCGTCGCTACGGAGTTTCCAAGCGAGTTGATTATAGCCGACATCGACCGCATACATCTGGCGCGCGCCATTTTGAAGGGCACAGTCGGTGAAGCCGCCGGTCGAGGATCCGATGTCAATCCCGACTTTCTCGTTCACATCGAGCGGGAACACGGCGAGCGCTTTTTCAAGCTTGAGCCCGCCCCGACCGACGTAAGGGATGACTTGACCTTTCACTTCGAGCGGGATGTCATCGAACACTTTATCGCCCGCCTTATCGAGCCGTTCCGTCCCACTAAAGACGAGACCGGCCATGACGGCCCGTTTCGCTTTTTCTCTCGTTTCCGCTAATCCGCGGTCGACGAGCAATACGTCTAATCTAGTTTTCTTTCGTTTTTCCATAGTTCCTCACACATTCTGTCGATTTGTCACTTGGACGAATTGTTGTACCGATTCGGCGATTTGTGACGGTCTGAGCCCAATCTCTTCAAGCAGTTGGTTGACGCCGCCGTGCTCGATGTAACGATCCGGGATGCCGAGTCGCAGTACACGCGGGAACTGTCTCGCATCGCTGGCGTGTTCGAGGACGCTGCTGCCGAATCCACCGGCGAGCACCGCCTCTTCGAGTGTCACGAGCGGGATGCCTTCTTCGTAGAGCGAAGTGAGCATGATGTCGTCGAGCGGTTTGATCGTCCGACAGTTGATGACACGGACACTCAATTGTCCTTCTAACAGCGACCGAACTTCAAGCGCGTCTTGCACTTGAGGACCGAACGTCAAAATGGCGACGTCCGTCCCTTCTGCCTCGACTTCCCATACGTCTAAAGGGAGTTCTTGAAGCGTGTCGCTCATCGGGACACCGATTCCTTCTCCTCTTGGGAAGCGGATCGCGATCGGGCCTTCGTCGTAACGGAGCGCCGAATAGACGAGACCTTGCAGTTCGGCTTCATCTTTCGCCATCAAGATCCGGATGTTCGGCACGTGGCGCATGAAGGCGATATCGAACACGCCTTGGTGCGTCTCTCCGTCCGCACCGACGAGTCCGGACCGGTCAATCGTGAAGACGACGTTCAAGTTTTGACGGCAAATGTCGTGGACGAGTTGGTCGTAGGCGCGTTGGAAGAACGTCGAATAAATCGATACGACCGGCTTCAGCCCTTGCGTCGCCTGACCGCCTGCGAGTGTCACCGCGTGCTGTTCGGCGATGCCGACGTCAAACATGCGTTCTGGGAACTTGGCGTTGAAGCAGTCGAGTTTCGAGCCGACACTCATCGCTGGCGTGATAAGTGTCACACGCTCGTCCGACTCGGCCACTTTCGTGATCGTCTCGGCGACGACTTTCGAATAGCTCGGACCTTTCACTTTGCCTTTGATGACTTCCCCTGATTCGATCTTGTAAGGCCCTAGACCGTGCCACGTACCGACACCATCAAGTTCGGCCGGACGGTATCCTTTGCCTTTTTTCGTGATGACGTGGACGAGTACCGGTCCGTCGATTTTCTTCGCATACTCGAGCGTCTCGAGAAGGTCTTTCAAATCGTGGCCGTCCGTCGGTCCGAAGTACGTGAAACCGAGTTCTTCAAAAAACGTTCCTGGGATGAGCGCCGATTTGAGCATGTCTTTGACGCGCTCCCCGCTTCGTTCGAGCGGTCCTCCGACGATCGGGATGTGCTTGATGAGCGACTCGATTTCCTCGCGGGCATGTTTCAGCTTGCGGGACGCGCGCATCCGGCCGAGCATATTGTGCATCGCGCCGACGTTCGGGGCGATCGACATCTCGTTGTCGTTCAAGATAACGATCACGTTTTGCTTTTCGGCACCGATATGGTTGAGCGCCTCAAGCGCCATTCCGCCGGTAAGGGCCCCGTCCCCGATGATGGCGATTGCACGGTCTTCTGACCCTTTCAGTTCGTTGGCGATGGCGATTCCCATCGCCGCCGAGAGCGATGTCGAGCTGTGCCCTGTCTCCCAGACGTCATGGTCGCTCTCACAACGCTTCGGAAAGCCGCATAAACCGTTGTATTGACGGAGCGTGTCGAACTGCTTCGTCCGCCCTGTCAAAATTTTGTGGACGTACGCTTGGTGCCCTACGTCCCATACGAGCTGGTCGTTCGGACTGTCGAATACACGGTGCAGGGCGAGCGTCAACTCGACGACACCGAGGTTCGGCGCCAAATGCCCTCCCGTTTCTGCCAATTTTTCAATCAAGAACCGGCGGATGTCGGCGCTGAGCGCCTCCATCTCCGTTACCGACATTCGTTTCAGGAATGACGGGTCTTGAATGGATGTCAAGTCCATGATGACCATCCTTTCTCCTATCTTATTACTGATTCGTACCTTACATTTTACAAGAATGTGTCCAAGGATGCCATACATTCACAAAAACAAAGGTGACACGATGTGTTATCGTGTCACCACTGTCAGTGATTGCGTCCGACGACGAAGGCAAGGAGCGCCCGTAATAACGGTGCCTCGACTGACAAAGAGGCAAGTTCAGCTTCCGCCATCGTCACTTCACGTTCTAGCGCCGCTTTGGCCCCGTCCAAACCGAGAAGCTTCGGATATGTCGTCTTGTCATTTTGTTCGTCTGAGCCGACCCGCTTGCCGATGAGCGCCTCATCCCCTTCGACGTCTAAAATATCGTCTTGAATTTGGAACGCGATACCGAGGTGACGTCCGAACGCTTGGAGCGCTTCCCGGTCCGACCGGGACGTATCGGCGAGGATGGCACCTGCCTCGAGTGCATAGACGAGAAGGGCACCCGTCTTTCGCTCGTGAATCGATTGGAGTGTCTCGAGCAGGACCCCGCTCTGTTTTTCGGCGAGCATGTCGTCAAGCTGACCGCCTACCATGCCACGGCTCCCGGCCGCCCGACTGAACGAGGCGATCAAAGCGACGACCTTGTCCGGAGAAGCGTTGGTCCGAGCGAGGATTGCGAACGCATCGGTCAATAAGGCGTCACCAGCGAGAATCGCCGTCGCCTCATCAAACTGGCGATGGTTCGTCGGACGTCCGCGCCGGACGTCGTCGTCATCCATCGCCGGCAAATCGTCATGAATGAGTGAATATGTATGGACCATCTCGAGTGATGCCGCCACTTCGTGACCGAGCGCGAGCGGTCGGCCGTACGTCTCGAGCACGGCGTAGACGAGCGCCGGGCGAATCCGTTTTCCACCCGCCTCGAGTGAATATGTCATCGCGTCATGGAGACGCTCAGGCATCGCTGAACGCTCGTTGAACGCAGCGAGCGCTCGTTCGACTTCTTGCTTCCAATGCGTGAGGGAGGCTTGTCGTGTCATGACGCGCCTCCTTTATCTCGAAGCGTCCCATCAAGTTCAAGAATCTCATCCATTTTTTTCTCGGCCGCAGCGAGCTTCGCTTGGCATAGAGCCGACAATCGGACCCCTTCCTCATAGAGCGTCATCGCCTCTTCGAGCGCGACATCTCCCGCCTCGAGTTGGGCGACGATCTCTTCGAGACGGGCGAGTGCCGCCTCAAACGTCTGTTGTTCTTGTTTCTTCGCCATCATGTCTCTCCTTCACTTCCGCGACGGCGTGACCATCTCGAAACCGGATCGTCACCAAGCCGTCATGTAGTTGTTTGACATCTTTCACATACGTGCCGTCTTGCTCGATGAACGTATACCCTCTTGCGAGGACGGCGAGCGGACTGACAGCTTGCAGTCGACCCGCGATGCGGGCGAACTGGTCGGTCGGTCTCTCAAGCGGCTTGATGCGGTCGAACCGGCCTTCATACTGTCGGAATCGGTCCTCATGCGTTCGGAACACTCGCAGCAAGTTCTTGACGTCAAGACGATTTGTCGAGGAGCCAAGGCGATGCCTGACGCTCGTCACTTGTTTGACGACACCTTGTTCGAGCCGAATCTCGGCTTGGGCGAACCGCTCGCGTTTTTGCATGATCGTGTAGCGAGGCGATTTCAAGCCGTAGCTGTTTTTCATCCGTTCGACCCGTTCCTTTAGCGATGTCATTTGCATCGTCACGACACGCGTGAGCGCCGTGCTCAATCGCTCCACATCTTTTCGTTGCGCCTCGATCGTTGCCGTCGCGAGCTCCGCTGCCGCTGTCGGGGTCGCCGCCCTGACGTCGGCGACAAAGTCTGACAGCGTGAAGTCGGTCTCATGCCCGACGGCTGAGATGACGGGAATCGTCGAATCATATATCGCTTCAACGACCGCGTCCTCATTGAACGCCCATAGCTCTTCAATCGAGCCGCCCCCGCGGCCAACGATCAACACGTCACAGTCCGTCCGCTCATTCATCCACCGGATCGCGTTCGCCACTTGCATGGCCGAGGCGTCTCCCTGAACGGCGACCGGGGCAAACGTGATCGCGACATGCGGGGCACGTCGTCTGAGCGTCGTCGCGATATCATGGAGGGCCGCCCCTTTTGGCGAGGTGACGATCCCGATTCGCTCAGGAAAAGCCGGAAGCGGTCGTTTCCGCTCCTTACTGAACCATCCTTTCGCCTCGAGTTCACGTTTGCGGGCCTCATAGCGTTCATACAAGAGACCGACGCCTTCTTGACGCATCAACTCGACGTACAGCTGTACGTCCCCGGTCGACTCATACATCGTCACCCGGGCGACGACGATGACGCTCATCCCGTCGGTCGGGTCGAACGTCAACGTTCTCGCATCTCGGGCGAACATGATCGCCTTCATGCGTGACGACTCATCCTTGAGCGTGAAATAACAGTGCCCGGAAGCGTAGCGTTTGAAGTTCGAAATTTCGCCGATGACAGCGACTTGTTGCAATACCGGATCGCCGTCGAGTTGACGTTTCACATAACGGACGACTTCAGATACCGGTAGCGGATTAGCCACGCGACGCGACCTCGACCGTATTGTGCATGAGCATCGTGATCGTCATCGGACCGACACCGCCAGGGACCGGCGTGATGGCACCCGCTACGTCTTTAACTTGTTCATAATCCACATCTCCGACGAGACGGTTGTCGACGCGATTGACCCCAACATCGATGACGATGGCGCCCGGTTTGACCATGTCTTTCGTCACGAGACCGGCCCGACCGACGGCGACGATCAAAATATCGGCTTGGCGTGTCATCGCCCCGAGGTCGACCGTCTTCGAGTGGCAATACGTGACGGTCGCAGACTCGTTCAAAAACAGCATCCCGACCGGTTTGCCGACGATTTGGCTCCGGCCGACGACGACGACGTGTTTCCCGACGAGGTCCGTCTGCAGTTTCGCCAAGTGAAGGATGCCGTGCGGTGTGCAAGGCAGTAACGTCTCGAGGCCGAGCATCATTTTCCCGACGTTCTCGGGGTGGAACCCGTCGACGTCTTTCTCAGGAGAGATGCGCATGATCACGCGGTTCTCATCGATATGTTTCGGTAGTGGCAGCTGCACGAGAATCCCGTGCAAGTCGTCGTCTTCATTCATCGAATCGATCAAGGTGAGGATTTCCTGCTCCGAGATCGTCTCGTCGAATCGAAGCACTTGAGAATCGATACCAATTTCAGCTGCCGCCCGTTCTTTGCCACGGACATAACTATGGCTGGCCGGGTCGTCCCCGATTAACACGACTTTCAGTTTCGGGACAATTCCTTTGTTCCGAAGTGCTGCTACCCGCTCTTTCAACGTCTCCCGATACGATGTTGCGATTTGTTTCCCGTCGATCACTACTGCCATCTCTCTCATCCCCCGTTATGTTAGGTTTCTCTGTAGTTGGTGTGGTGTCTTCTCTCTGTTTGTTTACGCTTTAATAATGTTGCCGAGCACGCCATTGACGAGCTTCGCCGCTTCTTCGTCAGCGAATGACTTCGCAAGTTCGACCGCTTCGTTGATCGTGACGCTCTCCGGAATCGTTTCGACGTATAGCAACTCATACGTCGCCATACGGAGGATCGTCCGTTCGACGTTGCCGAGTCGATCGAGGCGCCAGTTCTTCAAGTTCTCGACGAGCAATGCGTCGATCTCTTCTTTATGCTCGAGCGTCTCCGTGACGAGTTGTTCATAGAACGGGTCAGACTCTGTCCCGTCGAGCGCGAACTCGATCGCGTCCTCTACCTCAAGGTTTGATACTTCGATTTGAAAAAGCGTTTGAATCGCTTTTTCGCGTGCTTCATGACGTTTCATTCAGATACTCTCCTTTTGCTTGCTTTCATTGAGATAGTTTAGCACAAAGCACTCATAAATTCAGTACAAAAAACCAGGAAACCCGAAATAATGTTCGGGCTTCCTGGTCGTCGTCATTTGGAGAGCGTCATTTCTTTTTCGACAAATTTCGTGTCGAACGTGCCTGTCCGGAAGCGCTCGTGTGTCATCACTTGTTGATGGAACGGGATCGTCGTATGGATGCCCGATACCGTGAATTCGTCGAGGGCGCGGAGCATTTTCGCGATCGCCTCTTCCCGCGTCGGGGCGTGGACGATCAGCTTCGCGACCATCGAATCATAGAACGGCGGGATGACCGCGCCGGCATAGAGCCCGCTGTCGACGCGCACGCCCATCCCGCCAGGAACGATGTACTGGTCGATTTTTCCCGCCATCGGACGGAAGTCCGCGAACGGGTCTTCGGCATTGATGCGACATTCGATCGAGTGGCCCGAGAAAACGATATCCTCTTGCGAGATGGCGAGCGGGTGACCGAGCGCGACCTCAAGCTGGGCTTGGACAAGGTCGAATCCGGTGATCATCTCGGTGACCGGATGTTCGACTTGGATGCGCGTGTTCATCTCCATGAAATAAAATTCATTCACTTCAGGGACGTAGATGAACTCGATCGTCCCGGCGCCGGAGTATTGGATCGCTTTCGCCGCTTTCACGGCCGCATCCCCCATCGCCCGGCGAGTCGTCTCATCGATCGCCGGTGACGGCGCTTCTTCGACGAGTTTCTGCATCCGACGCTGGATCGTGCAGTCGCGTTCCCCGAGATGGATGACGTTGCCGTATTGGTCAGCGAGCACTTGCACTTCGACGTGTCGGAACGACTCGATATATTTCTCTAAATAGACGTCCCCGTTCCCGAACGCCTGCTTCGCCTCTTTACGCGTGGCACTGAGTCCTTTGATGAGCTCTTCCTCATCGAAAGCGACGCGGATGCCGCGTCCGCCACCACCGGCCGTCGCTTTGATGATGACCGGGTAGCCGATCTCACGGGCGAGCTCGATCGCCTCGCCATCTGTGACGACGCCGCTCGATCCCGGGACGACCGGTACACCTGACTCGATCATCGTCCGCTTCGCCTCATCTTTAATGCCCATTTTTCGAATCGCATAACTGCTCGGTCCGACGAACTGGATGCCGCACGCCTCACTCATCTCGGCGAACTCGGCGTTTTCGGCCAAAAAACCATATCCCGGATGAATCATCGTCGCATCGACCGCGCACGCGACCGACAAGATATTCGGGATGTTCAAATAAGAGTCTTTGGACGGGTTCGGCCCGATGCAGTACGCCTCATCGGCTAGCTTGACATGGAGTGCCTCCCGGTCAGCCTCAGAGAAGACGGCGACGGTCGGGATGTTCAGTTCTTTTGCCGCACGGATGATCCGCACCGCGATTTCCCCGCGGTTTGCTATTAATAGTTTCATGCCGACCTCACTTCACGCTGAAGAGCGCTTGCCCATATTCGACCAAGTCACCATCGGCCACGAGCATCTCGACGATTTCGCCGCCGATTTCCGTTTCGACGTCGTTGAACAGTTTCATCGCCTCTAATATACAGACGACTTGACCGGCCTCGACCCGATCCCCGACTTTGACGAACGCTTCTTTGTCAGGCGCGGGACGTGAGTAAAACGTCCCGACCATCGGTGACGTGATTGTTTTATATGCTGGTGCTGCAACGGGTTCAGCCACTTCTTCCACATCGTTTGTTACGACAGGTGCGGCAACCGGAGTGACCGGGACTGCTTGCGCGGCTTGTGTGACGATTTGCGGGGCCGCTTCTTTTTTCAATGATAACTTGAACTCAGACGTCTCAAGCTCCATCTCGTGGATTGATGTCTGGTCGAGCAATTCCATCAGCTCTTTAATATGATCGATTTGCATGAATATACCCCCTGTTTATACCTGGTACTAAACTCTACTCTACTATAACTGGTCAGACCAGTGAATGCAACGACAAAAAAGAGTGCCCATTCCGAAGAATGGACACTCTTGATATTACCCGTTATAACGGCCCGTGAACTCACCAGTCCGTGTGTCGACCGTGACTTTTTCACCCGGCTCGATGAAGAGCGGCACTTGGATGATGTGGCCGGTTTCGACCGTCGCGTTCTTTTTCACGTTCGAAGCCGTATCGCCTTTAACGCCCGGATCGGCCTCGACGATCGTCAAGACGACCGTCGTCGGAAGTTCGATCCCGAGAATCTCGCCGTTGTAGTCCGCGATGCTCACTTCCATGTTTTCAAGCATGTAAGGGAGTGCCGCTTTTACTTGTTCGCTCGTCAATTCGAGTTGCTCGTACGATTCGTTGTCCATGAACACGTACGTGTCCCCCATCGGATAGAGATATTGCATACGTTTGCGTTCGATGTGGGCCCGTTCGATGCGCTCGCCGCCGCGGAACGTCGTCTCTTGGATGGCGCCTGTGCGCAAGTTACGCATCTTCGTCCGGACGAAAGCGGCCCCTTTACCTGGCTTGACGTGCTGGAACTCGATGACTTGCCAAATTGAACCGTCTGACGTTTTGACCGTTAAGCCTGTTTTCAAATCGTTAACTGATACCATATTGATTTCCTCCTAATTTCAGACGAGGCTTACGCCTCGATCGTGATTAACTCTTTTGGCGATTGCGTGAGACGAACACATCCTTCTTCCGTGATCACGACATCGTCCTCGATGCGGCAACCACCGACGCCAGCGATGTAAATGCCCGGCTCGATCGTGACGACCATCCCCGGTTCCAAAATCGTCTCTGAGCGGAACGACAGGCCCGGTGCCTCATGGACTTCCATACCGAGGCCGTGACCAGTCGAGTGTCCGAAGTATTCACCGAATCCGGCTTCTTTGATGACGTCACGCGTCAACGCGTCCGCCTCGATCCCTGAAATGCCGGCTCTCGTGCCCGCCACACCTGCGAGTTGGGCCCGAAGTACCGTGTCGTAAATGTTGCGTAGCTCATCGGAAATCGTTCCGATCGCGAGCGTGCGCGTAATATCTGAGCAGTACCCTTTGTAGTATGCCCCGAAGTCGAGCGTCACAAGCTCCCCTGCTTCGATCACTTTGTCGCTCGCCACACCGTGCGGGAGCGCCGAACGCCATCCCGAGGCAACGATCATATCGAACGAAGACGAATCCGCCCCTTGACCGCGCATGAACATCTCGAGTTCGTTCGCGACTTCTTTCTCGGTACGACCCGGACGGATGAACGTTTGGATATGTTCGAAAGCCGCATCGGCAATCGCCGCAGCTTCCTTCATTATCTTAAGCTCTGCCTCATCCTTAATCAAGCGTAGCTTTTCAACGATTCCCGACGTCTCGACGAGTTCAGCCGACACTTCTTTTTCATACGTGCGATAAAGACCGACAGTCATGTCATCTTGCTCGATTCCTAGGCGTTTCACCGCTTCACGCGTCACGATGTCACTCACCGATTTGACGAGCGACGTGTCGAGCTCGACGATGTCATAGCCTTTCACTTGGCTTGCAGCTTGCTCCGTGTAGCGGAAATCGGTAATGAAACTCGCTTTCTCGGCCGTGATGAGCACGACGCCACTCGATCCAGTAAAGCCAGATAAATAGCGGATATTCTCCCGTTTCGTCACGAGAAGTCCGTCGATCCCGTTAGCTGCCAATGCACGTTGTAACTTACTGACGCGTTCAATCATGTCGATTCCTCCAGTGTTCGATCAGTGCATGGAGCGCGAGCGTATAACTCGTCAAGCCGAACCCGCTGATGACGCCGAGACAGACGCCGGCAAGCTTCGATTCATGACGGAACGGCTCACGCGCATGCACGTTCGAGATATGTACTTCGACGACAGGGGCGGTGATGGCCGCGATCGCGTCACGAAGCGCGATCGACGTGTGCGTGTAGGCACCGGCATTGAAAATGACGCCTTCGTAATCGAACGCATCGTGCAACGCATCAATCAACTCACCTTCGTGATTGGATTGGATGAACGTGAGCTCAACTTCTTGCGGTGCCGCGAGCAATAAAGCGCTCGCGAGTCCTTTTAACGACACGTCCCCATATACGTCCGGTTCCCGTAATCCGAGCAAATTCAAATTCGGTCCGTTCAACACAAGAATACGCAACCTTCATTCCCCCTTCGTCAAGTCGCTTCTATTGTAACAAATTTATGCGGAGAGCGTGAATCGTGTCGCCTGAGGTTTCGTTTTTATGCCGAATCACGGTATAATTCAACTATACTACTGGTAGAATCGAGGAAAACGTATGACAACTAAACCATCCATCCCTGTCGGCGGGCAGGCGCTCGTCGAAGGTGTGATGTTTCAAGGGCGGACCGAAAGCGCATCGGCGATTCGACGCAAAGACGGGTCGATTGAAACGTTCAACCAACCTCGCATCCTCGTCCCGTGGGTCCAATCCCTTAAGAGAGTCCCGTTCCTGCGCGGAATCGTCGCACTGTACGAATCGTTAAAGAACGGTTCGGCCCATATGACGTTCGCGAGCGACCGGTATGATGTCGACCCGAGTGAAGATGAGGTCGAGAAACCGGAGCAAAAACAAAATATTTTCATGGTGCTCATGATCGCTATCGTCGGCGTCATCTCCTACGTGTTCGGCAAGCTGATCTTCAACGTCACCCCGGCACTTTTGGCCGCCATGTTTCAAAACGTGCCGGCATTATCCGGACACGTGATTCAAAACCTCCTTGAAGGGGGAATAAAATTAGTATTGCTGCTCAGCTATTTGTATTTGATTTCGTTGACACCGTTAATCAAACGGGTGTTCCAATACCATGGCGCCGAGCATAAAGTGATCAACTGTTACGAGTCCGGTCGACCGGTCACGGTCGAGAACGTTCGGACCAGCTCGCGGTTGCACTACCGTTGCGGGTCGAGCTTCATCTTGTTCACCGTATTCGTCGGCATCGGCGTGTACATGATCGTCCCGATCGACCCGTTATGGGTCCGACTCGTCAGCCGCATCGCATTGCTACCGGTTGTGATCGGCATCTCGTTCGAAGTGTTGCAATTCACGAATCGCTTCCGCGACCATCGTTATTTATCTGTCCTCGGCAAACCTGGACTCTCGCTTCAACTTTTGACGACGCGTGAGCCGAACGACGAGCAGATCCGTGTCGCCATCGAAGCGTTCGAGACGTGGGAACGTGCCGAGACTATACAACCGGCCGTCACAAGAGAGGGTTAAAGAGGAGGAAACGCCATGATTAGACAAAGAATCGGTTCGACCGCAGCGATTATCGTGTTCATCTTAGGGTTCATCGGGGTCGGTCACATGCTTGCGACCGAACCGGGTCGGTTGTTCAGACAGTTACTTTTCATCGGTATTTTCGGGTTAATCTTTTATGTGATCTATAAAGTATTCATGGCGCCTAAAATCTCGGCTGAAGATATGCGCTATCGAAAGACGGCCCAAGCTTCGAAAAAGCGGATGCAACGGCCGAACGCTCCCCAAGTGAAGCCGTCGGCGGCAACGAAGAAAAAAGCGAAGGCGAAACCAGGGTCGAACGTGACGAAACTTTCGAAACGTTCTTCATTGAACCGGACGGACGGACCTCGTCTCACCGTCATCGAAGGAAAAAAAGGCAAGAAGAAAAAGAAGGCGAATATGTAACAAAAAGAGGATGACACAGGTGCGTGTCATCCTCTTTTTCCGTTCAATCGGTCTCGACAAATCCGATATATGGCAAGTTTCGATACTGTTCGGCGTAGTCGATCCCGTAACCGATCACGAACTCATCAGGGATCTCAAAACCGACGTAATCGGCGTCAAGCGTCACAAGGCGACGGGCCGGTTTATCGAGCAGCGTACAAATCTTCAACTCCCCCGGCTGATGTAACGTCATGTGCTGACATAAGAATTTGAGCGTTTGACCCGTGTCGATAATGTCTTCGATGATGACGACATACTTTCCTTCGACATCGAGGTCAAGGTCTTTCCGAAGTTGGACGTTCCCGCTCGAGACCGATTTCTTTCCATAAGACGAGGCGGCGACAGTGTCGAGCTGAACACTGCCTGTCATTTGCCGCATGAGATCCGCCGCGAACACCATCGACCCTTTCAATACGGCGACAAGGACGATTGGCGTCCCGGCCGCATCTCGTTCAATTTGTTCAGCGAGTTCTTTCACTCGTTGTTTAATTTGAGCTTCATCAAATAATTTTCCTTTAATGTGTATGTCCATGTTTCCGGCGATTGTACGCCGTCACCCCCTCCATGTTCTATCCAGCTCCCATTCTATCACACATCCAGTTAAAAACCACATATCTTTCACAATACCATCAAAATCGTTCGGTTTTAGAAGTTTTTTCGACAAAAAAAGCGGCACCCTCTACGTCATTAGGTGCCACCCGTTCATTATTCGTCTTGCGTCCGCTTCAATTGTTGAAACTGGTGGAACTGTTCCATCAACTCGGGCTTGTCTTCAAAAAACTCTACGAAACGGGTCATACAGTCGAGCGTGTTTGAGCTCAAATGGTGTTCGATTCCCTCGACATCCTCATACACATCGGCCTCATCCACCCCGATGAGTCGCAGAAACGATTCGAGCATCGCATGCCGCTCGACAAGTCGTTTTCCGATCTTTTGCCCTTTACCCGTCAGCATGAGACCTCGATATTTTTCATACACCAAATACTCTTCACGGTCGAGTTTTTGTACCATTTTCGTGACTGAGGAAGGATGCACCCCTAAATGTTCAGCAATATCGGATACTCGGGCATACCCTTTCTCCGTCATTAATAAATATATACGTTCTAAGTAATCTTCCATACTCGGTGTCGGCATGGGCGTGGCCTCCCCTTCAGTTCCGTTATCCAACCTCCATTTTAGCGTAACCGACAGGAAACCGAAAGTCACAGCAGGAAATCAATGAGTCAGTCGTTGTCTCACGACCTTATATTCTTTATAATGGAGGATGGTAACTTCAAGTAGAGAAAGGAAGAACAGTAATGGGAATTGAAACAATCCTCGTCATCATCCTTTGGGGTGCACTCATCGCATACATCGTCTGGCGTTTTATGCCGGCGCGCGGTTTGAAAAAAATGAAGCAAGAAGAATTCCGCGCCTCACTCCGAAAAGGCCAACTCATCGACGTCCGCGAACCGAACGAGTATAAAGGCGGCCATATCACCGGTGCGCGAAACATCCCGGTCGGCCAAATGAAGCTCCGCATGAAAGAGCTCCGGAAAGATCAACCGATCCTCATGTACTGCCAAGGTAAATCCCGTTCGAACCAAGCAGCCAAACTGCTCATGAAAAACGGATTCACCGACATTTACATGCTCGAGGGCGGATTCAAACAATGGAAAGGGAAAGTCAAAAAAGGCTGACCCGAGAAACAAGCGTTGCCCCAACTTCTGTTGGCGCGACGCTTGTTTTCATTTAGGCTCAAGACGAGTTGGCGATCAACGGCGGCACCAACCTTTCGTTCGATTTTTTGTGACTGTCTGTCACCCGGATGGTAGGCGACACAAAAACCCACTCGTTCACGACGAGTGGGTTTCGTTCAATTGATAGAAGACGGTTGGCGCCGATCGTATTTCAAGACCGGTTTCCGGGCAGCGAGCGTCTCATCGAGTCGCTTGACGACCGTCGTATGAGGCGCCGTCTGCACAATCTCTGGATTCTCTTCTGCTTCTTTCACAATTTGGAGCATCGCATCGCAGAACGCATCGAGCGTCTCTTTTGATTCCGTCTCGGTCGGCTCGACCATGATGCACTCCTCGACGTTGAGCGGGAAGTAGATCGTCGGTGGATGATAGCCGAAATCGAGTAGTCGTTTGGCGATATCGAGCGTCCGCACACCGAGCGCTTTTTGGCGTTTGCCGGACAAGACGAACTCATGTTTACAGTACGTGTCATACGGCACGTCAAACGCGTCTTTCAGACGGGCAAACATATAGTTGGCATTGAGCACCGCTTCACGCGACACGCGCGTCAATCCTTCTGCCCCCATCGTCTTGATGTAGCTGTAAGCACGGACATTGATCCCGAAGTTGCCGTAAAACGGCTTGATGCGGCCGATCGACTGCGGACGGTCATAGTCGAGCGTGTAACCCGCATCCGCTTTTGTCACAATCGGCGTCGGCAAGTATGGAATCAAGTCACGTTTGACACCGACGGGACCTGAACCGGGCCCACCGCCGCCATGCGGTCCTGTGAACGTCTTATGCAAATTCAAGTGGACGACGTCAAAGCCCATGTCCCCCGGGCGCGCGATGCCTAAAATCGCGTTCGAGTTGGCCCCGTCGTAATAAAGCTTGCCGCCCGCTTCATGGACGACTTTGGCGATTTCAAGAATGTCCGCTTCGAACAACCCGAGCGTGTTCGGGTTCGTGAGCATGAGCGCTGCCGTATCCTCCCCGACTTTCGCTTTCAAATCGGCGAGGTCGACGAGTCCCCGCTCATCGGATTTGACGGTCACCGTCTCGAAACCGGCAACAACGGCCGAGGCCGGGTTCGTCCCGTGCGCCGAATCCGGCACGAGCACTTTCGTCCGATTCGTGTCTCCGTTATGATGGTGGAACGCTTTGATCAACATGAGCCCAGTCCATTCCCCGTGGGCCCCGGCTGCCGGTTGGAGCGTCACTTCATCCATTCCGGTGATCTCCGCGAGTTGTTCTTGCAGGTCGACCATCATCTCGAGCGCCCCTTGTACCGACTCGAGCGGTTGAAGCGGATGAATGTGGGCAAATCCAGGTAGACGTGCCATGTCTTCATTCACTTTCGGGTTATACTTCATCGTACAAGACCCGAGCGGATAGAAACCGGAATCGACGCCGTGGTTACGCGTCGACAGTGACGTGTAATGACGGACGACATCAAGTTCAGACACTTCTGGCAGTTCGGCCGCCTCTTGGCGAATCATCGAGGCCGGCAAGAGCGTCTCGATGTCGATTTCGGGCACGGTCGGCGTCGGTAAGTTGTAGCCAGTGCGACCGGCGCGTGACACTTCGAAAATGAGCGTTTGTTCGTGTTGCATCAGTTCATCCCCCCAACGACTTCGATAAAGCGATCGATCTCTTCTTTCGTTCGAAGCTCGGTCGCACAGATGAGCATGTGCGTGCGTCGAGCTGGTTCATACGTCCCGAGCGGCAAGCCGCCGATGATTCCATTGTGTAACAAGTGCCGCGATACTTCGTCCGCATCGACGTTGAAATCGACGACGAACTCGTTGAACATCGGCCCTTCATCGACAATCGTATAGCCGGCCGCCTTGAGCGCTTCCTTCATGTAGTGCGCCGTCTGGATGTTGCGAACGGCCATGTCGCGAATCCCGTATTTCCCGAGTGCGGACATCGTAATCGATGCGGCGAGCGCATTGAGCGCCTGGTTCGAACAAATATTCGACGTCGCCTTGTCGCGACGGATATGTTGTTCACGGGCTTGAAGAGTCAAGACGAAGCCACGCTTTCCGTCTTCGTCGACCGTCTGACCGACGAGACGACCTGGAAGTTTGCGCATGAGCGCTTGCTTCACGGCGAAGTATCCACACGAAGGACCCCCGAAGCTCTGCGGGATCCCGAACGGTTGAGCATCCCCGACCGTGATGTCGGCCCCGAGCGAACCAGGCGATTGTAAAATACCGAGAGCGAGCGGGTTGCTCGAGACGATGAACAAGGCGCCGGCGTCATGGGCCGCTTGCGCGAGCATCTCCAAGTCCTCGATTCGACCGTAGAAGTTCGGATACTGTACGACGAGACAAGATGCGTCGGTCAAGTCGAGGTTCGTCACATCGGTCAACCCAGCGGCGACCGGCGTAACCTCGACGTTCAGTCCAGGGCCACCGGCATACGTCTCGATGACATCTTTCGCCTCTGGGTGGACGGCTCCTGAGACGATGACACGTTTCTTCTTCGTATGGGCGCTCGCAAGATATGTCGCCTCAGCAAGCGCCGTGATGCCGTCATACATCGACGAGTTGGCGACGTCCATCCCCGTCAACTCGCAGATCATCGTCTGGAACTCGAACATCGCCTGCAATTCCCCTTGTGAGATTTCAGGCTGATACGGCGTATACGCCGTATAGAATTCAGAGCGGAGCAACATGTGATTCATGACGCTCGGTGACAAGTGGTCGTACATGCCCGCGCCGAGAAAACTCGGATGCGATTTCGTGTGCACGTTTTTTTCCGCAAGCTTCGACATGTGGCGGACGAGGTCGACTTCCGGTAGTGGTGCCCCGATCGCAGAAAGCGACGCCGTCTCACGGAGCGAGGCCGGGATGTCTTCGAGCAACGCTTCGATCGACTCGACCCCGATCGTTTGCAACATGTCACGCTCGTCTTGCTCCGTCATCGGTAAATAGCGAAATTCCATTCTGTTCATTCTGAATCCCCCTGTATCATTTACGTTTATAAAACGGTGTCGGTACTCGTTCGGCTTCTATTTTTTTGCCCCGAACGTCGACGATAAAGTTAGACTGTTCGATATAACGGCGGTCGACGCGCGCCCAGGCGATCGACTCATTCACTGTCGGCGGCATCGTCCCCGTCGTCACAACCCCGACTTGCTCCCCATCAAACTCGACAATCGCTCCTTGGCGCGCAATGCCACGGCCGAGCAGTTTCAAGCCGATGAGACGATGCGGGATGTCTTCTTTTTGTTGAACGAGCGCTTCTTTCCCGATGAAGTCGGTGTCGAGTTTGACCGCGAAGTTCAAGTTCGCCTCAAACGGAGTGACCGTCTCATCAAGCTCATGACCGTAAAGCGGGAGACACGCCTCAAACCGTAACGTGTCCCGGGCCCCGAGCCCACACGGTGTCACCCCTTCCGCTTCGAGCGCTGACCAAATCTGTGGCATCTGTTCCGCTTTGGCGTAAAGTTCGAACCCGTCTTCGCCTGTATAACCGCTTCTCGAGACGATTGTCGTCACACCAGCCACATCGCCCGTCATAAACCGGAAAAACTTGATCTCATGCAACGGCAAATCAGTGATTCGGGCGAGTACCGCCTCGGCGTTCGGTCCTTGGATCGCGATTTGACCATACGCATCCGACTCATCCGTCACCGCGACGTCGCCCGAAACGTAGTCGTTCACGTGCGCCACGTCTTTTTCAATATTCGAGGCGTTGACGACGAGCCAGAAGGCGTCCTCATCAAGTCGATAGACGAGCAAGTCGTCGACGACCCCCCCATCCGGCAGGCAGAACAAGTTGTATTGCGCTTGACCGATGTGAAGTTTCGATACATCGTTCGTCACGAGACGTTGGACGTTCGACATAGCGTCCGGTCCTTCGACTCGAATTTCCCCCATGTGCGACACGTCGAACATGCCGACATCTTCTCGCACGGCCATATGCTCTTCCTTGATTGAAGAAAACATGATCGGCATATCGAACCCCGCAAACTCCACCATCTTCGCCTTCGGAGCAATCAATTCATACAAAGGCGTACGTTTTAACGTAACTTTCTCCATAATATCCCCCAATCCCGAACATAAGTATAGAATATCGCGAAATATTTCGTTTTCAATATCACTCTATCAATTTTCTTCGCTGTTGCATAGCCTTTAGCGGGCAAAAAGAAAGAGGATGGAAAACGAAAACGTTTTCATCCTCATTATTTCACATTTTAGTCTCGGTGGA
>NZ_JTLB01000034.1:0-55933 GCF_000798975.1 Exiguobacterium sp. ZOR0005
CCCGGTGGAATACCGGACCCAGGTTCTCGAAGTCGCCTGACAAATTATTTAGTGTCTAACTTTTTTGGTTCAGTTCAGAAGTGGCTCCTTTACTGGAGTTGTGCTTGTACATCTTCAAGGTTGAAATATGCCTTCATGATGTCGTGGGCGACGCGCGTGTTGACGCCTTCCGCTTCGAGACCCGGCATGATGATGGCCCAAGCGATCTCAGGATTGTCGTACGGTGCCCACCCGACGTGGTTCGAGTTGAACGTCTTGATCGGTTCTCCGTTCGCATTCCGTTTCGCTTGTCCGTCCGGTCCTTCGGCGATGGCTTGCGCCGTACCGGTCTTTCCGGCGGCCGTCATTCCTGTCTGTTGCAAGATGCGCGACGTACCGCTCTCGACGCCTTGACGATACCCTTGACGCACGCGTTCGATATATTCGTCGCGAATGTTGACTTTGTTGAGCGCGTTCGGTTGGAACGTGCTGACGACTTGCTTGTTCTCTTCATCGAGCGACCCAGGCTCGATGATTTCTTTCAACAAGTGCGGTTGGACACGGTAGCCACCGTTCGCGAGTGCCGACGTGTATTGCGCCAGTTGAATCGGCGTATACGAGATGAACTGCCCGATTGACATGTCCATCAGGAGCGTGACACGGTCCGGGACACTTCTGAAACCAGTCGACTCGAACGGCAGATCGATGCCGGTCTCGATGCCGAGGCCGAACTGTTTATAGTAGTGTTCCATTGTATTGAACGCTTCCGTCACATTTTCCCCAACGATTTGTCCCGTCGAATAATAGTCCGCGAGACGAAGCGCGATTTGGAACATATAAATGTTCGACGACAGCGCGAGCGCGTCGAGGTCGTTAATGTTCCCCATGTTCCGGTACGAAGATTTCAATGAAGATCCAATCCGAATCGGGGTGTCATAAATGTATTCACCCGGACGAATGACACCTTCTTCGAGACCGAAGGCGACCGTCGCCCCTTTAATCGTTGAACCGATTTGGCTCGCGCGAAGTACCGTTCCTGTCGAGACGTCTTTGAATTCATTCGTCTCTAAGTCAAGCTCTTGTCCGGATAAGGCGAGCAGTTCGCCCGTCTGCGGATTCATCACGACGACGAACGCACGGTCAAAGTTCGGGCTGCCGGCGCGTCCGGCCCGGATCGCTTTTTGCAAAATCTCATCGACTTCTTTTTGGAACACGATATCCGTCGATAAAACGATGTCTTTCCCTGGATTCCCGCTGACACGGGTCGGTTCGCCGACCGGTTGGCCTTTGTATGTCGTAAATACGTCGTAGGCCGGTGTCCCCCGTAACACATCCTCATATTGCTGTTCGAGATAAGACGTACCGACGCGGTCATTTAACCCGTAACCTTTTGCCTGATACGAGGCACGCTGCTCGGCCGGAATCTGTCGGTAGCTCCCGAGGAAGCTTTGGAACGTCTGCCCGAACGGATATTCACGCTGATAATACGGTTCGACACTGACGCCTGGCAACAGTTCTAAATTTTCTTCAATTAGAGCGATCTCTTTTGGCGATGCCCCTACTTTGATGAGCTGCGGATCTAACGCATATCCACTTTCCATATTATGTTTGATGGCGATAATCTCTTCGGTCGCATCGTCGAATGCGATCTCTTCATCTGTAATCGAATCGAGGAGCAACTGGTCGACGTCTTGGTTCGACAGCGCCGCCCGCGCTTCCTCCGATAAATCGGCGAGCAACGCCTGGACGCGTTCTCGCGATCGGTCCGGGTCAACGGCGATCCAATAGTCTTTCCGGTCTCGCTCCGTCACTTTTCGATCTTTTTCCGGGACGTCCAAAATTTCGGCGAGCTTGACGGCGACATCTAGACGTTCTTCCGTCTTCGTCACTTGAGACCGCCGGTACATGACCGAATAGTTCGAGATCGTGTCGGCGAGCACTTGACCGTTGCGATCGTAAATCTTCCCGCGCGGCACCTCGTATTTGATCTTACTCGACTCTGTCTTTTGGACTTCACGGGCAATCAGTTCCCCGTTCACGATTTGAACGACCCCTAAACGGAATATGAGCGTCGCGAACAACATGAACACGATGAAAAATAGTAGATTCAAGCGCAACGGAAGGTGGTTGCGCCGTTTTTTTGGCACTTTCACGCGATGTCTAGCCAATTCAATTGTCTCCTCCCTCAATCAGTTGCTTCTATTAATAATATTTTTCGATATTTCTATTTTTTGACTCGATTTTCACTATATCATAATTTGTTTACAAAATAATTAAATGTATAAAAAATCCCGAGATTCTACCGAATCCCGGGAATGATGATTATTTTGCGTCTGCGTAAAGCTTCGCCACGTAATCCCAGTCAATGACGTGGAAGAACGCTTGGATGTAGTCTGGGCGACGGTTTTGATAGTTCAAGTAATACGCATGCTCCCAAACGTCAAGTCCGAGGATCGGCGTAATACCTTCCATGATTGGTGAATCTTGGTTCGGTGTCGACGTCACTTCAAGTTTTCCGTTTTTCACGACGAGCCAAGCCCATCCTGAACCGAAACGACCAGCTGCCGCTTTCGCGAACTCGTCTTTGAACGCATCAAAGCTGCCGAACGCCTCGTCGATTGCTGAAGCGAGTTCACCAGATGGCGCCCCGTTTTCATTTTTCTTGAGCAACTTCCAGAAGAACGAGTGGTTCCAATGTCCGCCACCGTTGTTACGAACTGCCGTTTGAATGTCAGCAGGAAGTGAATCGAGGTTTTGGAGCAACTCTTCAAGTGAAGAATACTCCACGTCTTTTCCTTCGAGTGCATTGTTTACGTTTGTGACGTAAGTGTTGTGATGTTTTGAATGGTGGATTTCCATCGTGCGTGCGTCAATGTGTGGTTCGAGTGCATCGTATGCGTAATCAAGTTGTGGTAATTCAAATTTAGCCATAACTAAAATCCCCCTTAAATTTGGTGTGAACAACGTTCGTTTTAAATGTAACAGATTTGTGACGCCATTCTCAATTGTAACGCTTTATTCAACGTCTTCCTCCGGCAACGCCCAAACCGAGATAGACCCTGCCGCCACTTTAAATACCCCATTTCCGTCTTCGTCAATCTCGATGACCTCATCGACCGTGTTCGTCAAATCGATCCATTTCTCTCCGGCACGGTGTTCCCCGACGAACATTTGTTTCTCGGCTTCTTCTGAGTTCGATATGATGACGGCACAGCCCGAGCGTTCAATCTCTTCAACACCGTGTCGGACCCAACCGATCACGTGCTCGTCATCGAAGTAGTCGTCCTGTTGGCCATAAGCTTTTTCACGGCGTGCGTAGAGGAGTGGATCGATCGCTTCCTTCTTCCCTTCAGCCGGATGAGGTCCGTTGATGCCATAGTAGTCTCCATAAAACACACATGGATAACCGTCTTGACGAAGTAAGATCAAACCGTAGGCGATCTGTTTAAACCAATCCTCGACCCATGACTCAAGCGCCTCGGCCGGTTGCGAATCATGATTATCGACGAACGTGACGGAATGAAGCGGGTGGGACTGGACGAGCGTGTCGTCAAAGATCGTCCGCATGTCGAACGACTCGCCTTCGACCGACGCCCGTTGTAAGTTGTAATGGAGCGGCACGTCAAAGAGATCGACGTGATAATCGATGTTATCTAAGAACGCGCGACAATCTTCGAGCTCCGACTTCCAAAACTCGCCGACGAGATAAAAGTTTTCACCTTTCTCGTCTTTCATCGTCTGGCTGAACTCTTTGACGAAATCGTAGTTGATGTGTTTGATCGCATCGAGACGGAACCCATCGCATTTCGTCTCTTCGATGAACCACTTGCCCCAGTTGAGCACTTCTTCTCTCACTTCCGGATGATGATAATCGATGTTCGCGAACATTAAATAGTCGTACACGCCGAACTCATCATCGACGTTGTCGTTCCATTTTTTATTTTCACCTAGGATGAAGAAGATGCCGCTATGTTCCGTCGCCGCATCGTAATCGGTTCCGTTGAAGTGATGGAAGTTCCATTTGAACTTCGAATATTTACCGTTTCGGCCCTCATAGTCAAATTTCGTCCAACCTTCGATCTCGAACGGCTCTTCAGACAACACTTTCGTCCGGTCGTCCGGGTCGACTTCTAACACATTAAACTTCTCGGTCGCATCCGCTCCGGCCTTATGGTTCAAGACGACGTCCATATACACTTGCATCCCGAGCGACTGAACGTGTTCGGTCGCTTCGAGTAGCTCTTGTTTTGTCCCATATTTCGTGGCGATCGTACCTTTTTGATCAAACTCGCCCAAATCATACAAATCGTAAATGCCATACCCTGTGTCCTCGTCGCTTTGACCTTTCGTGACCGGGGGCAACCAGAAGCCTGTAATGCCTGCCTCTTTTAATTCCTCAGCCCGCTCTTTCAATCGTTTCCAATGTTTCTGGTCAGCCGGGACATGCCACTCAAAGAATTGCATCATCGTATGATTTCGTTCCATCTCATTCGCCTCATTTCATATTTTTCAAAAAACAAAATGCTAACGGATATTTACCCACGTCTTGGACTTTGAAAACAAAAAAGACAGCTTTCATATAAGAAAGCTGTCTCCAATGGACCCTGTAGGACTTGAACCTACGACCGGACGGTTATGAGCCGTCTGCTCTAACCAGCTGAGCTAAGGGTCCTTATAAATAGCGGCGGAGGGAGTCGAACCCACGACCTCACGGGTATGAACCGTACGCTCTAGCCAGCTGAGCTACACCGCCATGTTGTTATACAGTAATAATATACTGAATGAAGCCATCACTGTCAATGAAAAGCCACGAAAGGCAGTAAAAAACCTTCACCCGAACAAATCGGGTGAAGGTTATTACACGTTATACCGTCATTTCGTTGTTTGAATCTTCGAGCGTGATCTCTGTGATGTTCATCGCATGGTCACCGATGCGCTCCAAGTTCGAGAGCATATCGACGAAGAACATACCAGCTTGGCCGTCACATTCACCTGTGTTGAGGCGAACGACGTGGTTCTTACGGAACTGACGCTCGAGCATATCGAGTTTCGCTTCCATTTCAATCACTTGACGGGCTTCGTTCATATCCCCGCTTGCGAGCGTTTGAAGCGACTTCTCAAGTGTTTCCCGTGTCAAATCATACATTTCAGTCAATTCTTTTTGCGCGTCTGCCGAGAGCGTCACGCGAGTCGCTGTCTTATAGTCAATCAACTCGATGATGTTCTCAACATGGTCACCGATTCGCTCGATGTCGTTGATTGCATGCATCAACGTCTTGTGCTCTTTCGACTCTTGCTCTGTCAAATCGACCGCAGCAAGTTTGACGAGATAATCCGTGATTTTCGCGTTGAGCGAGTTGAGCGCTTCTTCAATGTGAGCTGACTTTTCAGAGTGTTTCTTATCGCCAGTCGCCATGTAGTTACGTGCCTCGTCCAAACCTAGTTTCGCGAAATCGCCCATGCGAATGACTTCGTATTTCGCTTGTTCGACAGCAATCGAAGGCGACTGCTGGATGAAGATTGGATCTAAATGTTGAGCTTTCGTATCGACAATCGAATCTTCGCCTGGTACGAGTTTCGTGACCATCCAAGCAATCGCTCCGATGAACCAGAACTGGATGAACGTGTTCGCAATGTTAAACGTACCGTGAGCGAAGGCGATTTGCATTTTCGACTCGATGGCGAGCAAATCTGTGATCCAGAAAATATATTGTGTGAAGAGTGGCAAGATGATCAAGAAGATGACCGTACCAATCAAGTTAAAGATAACGTGTGCCGCTGCTGTGCGGCGAGCTGCTACTGAAGCACCGATTGAGGCAAGGATTGCCGTAATCGTCGTCCCGATGTTGTCACCGAATAGAACCGGGAGGGCGGCATCAAGTTCGATCGAACCACCTGCGTAAAGTTCTTGTAAAATCCCGATTGTAGCTGAAGACGATTGAACGAGAACCGTGAACACTGTACCGACGATGACACCGAGAAACGGATTGTCACTCATCGATTGAGTCAAGTCAATGAAGTACTCGCTTGAACGGAGCGGACGCATCCCGTCACCCATGAGTTCAAGACCGTAGAAAAGTGCACCGAGTCCAAATACTACTTGTCCAAGATGTTGGAACCGCTCTTTCTTAAAGAAGAATAAGAAGACGGCACCGATTGCAATCATCGGAAGCGCGTACGCCCCGACATCGAAACCGATGATGAACGCCGTGACAGTTGTCCCGATGTTCGCCCCCATGATGACCCCAATCGCTTGACGGAGTGTCATGAAGCCGGCGCTGACGAGTCCGACCGTGATGACGGTCGTACCTGACGACGATTGAATCAAGACAGTTACGATAATCCCGGCGAGTACCCCGAGAAATGGATTCGTTGTATACTTATCAAGGATGTCGCGCAGACGATTTCCTGCTGACTTCTGAAGGCCGTCTCCCATCGATTTGATTCCGAATAGGAAGATCCCTAGACCTCCAAAAAACATGAATAACATTTCTTGTAATTCCACGATTTTTGTACTCCTTTTAATTGTGAATTGGTTGTGTTTGCTTGGTTGTTAATGCCCTACTCATTATGCCTTCTTCACCAACCGAATGTAAACACGTTTAATGTTAAGGTTTTATTAAACAGCTGTATGATTTTTGTTTGTTTTTTTGAGTTTGTACTATAACAGATTGGAGTTTAACCTATGCTTAAGTCGACCACTACATTTATACGACATAGTCTCATCCCTACGAAACAGGCGCTACGCCTCCGTCTCGCCCCGCTCCACGCTTATATGATTGCGAGTATCGGCTTTGCCGTTTTGGTCACGATCGTTGATTACATCATGTTACAACCTGACTTCTTTGCACCGATGTGGTTGTTTTTACATGGCTTTGCCGTCTTCTTCTTCTATATGATAACGGTCGCCCTTGCCGCCCTCTATGTCCAACTCATCACGAGAGTACGTCAAAGGAAGGCTTGGCCATATCGACAAGCTTGGCCGTATGCGGTTGCGATGACAATCGTCCCGATGTTCATACTTATCGTCTTGTTTCATCTGTCCCCCGCTTTTCTTTATGTCGGAATCGGATTGATCATCCTGTATTTGACGGTGCCGCTGACAGTTATTCCTGCAAAGAAGAAACACGCAACAAAGCCGAAACCGGATTGACGGTTTCGGCTTTGTTTTTATGACTCTTCTGTCGGGACAAGCTCACACAATACTTGTTGTAGGCGTTGACTTTGATGTCCGAGCTCATCGCCTGTATCGTTCAACATCGTTTGGGCGTCCGCAAAGCCGGACACGCCCTCGTATAGTCCATTCAACTTCTCATCGAGCGCTCGACCGATTTCTTGGAGTGGTTCGACCGCTTCGGCCATTTGCAACAACTCCGCTCCGGTCTTCGCCGTCTTGTCGCCGATGGATTGATAGAAGTCGATTTGATGACGCACGCCGTGATCAATCGTCTCGATTCCTGCTTCGAGTCGAAAAAGTTGTTCGCCTAAACGCAGAATGTCTCCGCTTAATAGGTCCATATCCTTCAAAGTAACCTCTCGCTCGCGACGGATTGCCTCTATGGCCGCAACGGCGGACACCGACGAATCGTTCGTCACTTTCGCGAGTTGGCCGACCTCATGAGCCACGACGGCAAACCCTTTACCGTGTTCGCCCGCCCTCGCCGCTTCAATCGAGGCGTTGAGCGCCAACATTTTCGTCGCTGCCGCAACCGATAAGATCGTTTGAAGCGCGCGTTCCGCTTCGACAGATACTGTCTCACTTTCGAGCAATCGCTGACGAATCGAGGTCGCTTTCTGTTCGAACTGGCTACTCACGCCTTGGAGCGAGCTGAACGATGACCGCTCTTCCATGAGTGTCAGTTTCAATCTCTCCGCCTGCTCATCAACGCGTTGAATATCCTCTTGGAGCTCGTTGATTCGATCCGTGACGTCTGAAAAACGGCTTGTCGTCTCGACAGTATAGGATTGATACGATGCGCTCGTCTGTTCAACGGCACGAACCACTTCTTGAAATCCGGTCAGTTGTTCGGCGTTCCGCCCTAACTGGCTCATAAAGGTCGGCAAACTCGACTCGAACGCCGTCGACGTCTCCGTCATCGTATCGATGGACGTATTCCACAACCCGATCAACGTGTTGTACTCTCCTTCGAGCTGACTCATCTCGAACGATTTCGCCCGCAAGTCGACCGGTGTGAACGTCCTGCGTTTGACGGCATCTCGTAAATGCTCGGCGAACAACGTCACCGGTCTCAGTTCGCGATGAATCATGCGATTGAGCAATAATATGATGCCTACCATGGACAAGAGAATCATGACGGTGACACTTTGCCGAAGCGACCACATCGTTCCGAGTACGGACTGTTTCGAGACGACAAGTATATAATCCGCTTTCAATTCCGGGATCGGCACAATGGACAGGAACGTATCCGTCCCTTCGATTACTCGGGCACCCGTCCCTGCCAAGGCGGCGACATCAGACTCGAACGACCGAATCTCTTTCCCTGTCAGCCGTTCCACCCCACCGTCTCGCAATAAATATTGACTTGCCTCCAGTCCGTCCGCCGACAAGATGGAGGCTTGCTGCATGTATGTGGATTTCAATGAGCGGGCGAGCAGTTTCTCACTCGTGACGTAAGCGCCATACGTCGCCTTGACCGTCTCCCGTACGACCGTCGCCTCGCGGTACAGCCGTTTTTCTACTTCCGTGGTCAACTGTCGTTCCGCTTGCAACGCGAACCATCCGAACGTCGTCAAAAATAAGACGATGACAATCGGCATGAGCGTCCATTGCAATCTCCGTTCGATCCTCCACTTCCGTCTTCCCCATCTTTTTAACATCATCAATCCGATCCTCACCTTTCCATTCTTTCTCTACGTCCGATATATCGGTCTCGAGACGGTGGAAAATTATGAAGCATCTGTTAAGATAACGTTAGACTTTGTAAAGAGCACATCTCATGAACGCTTGCTGGGTGCTTTTTCACAAACATTTCGTTATGATAAATAGGAAACCTATCATCTTATATCGATTGGAACCTTTCCAAAAGAAGGAGATCATGTATATGTCAGAAATTTTACACCGTTCATTAACGCGTCCGATCCGTGTCGGCAACCTCATTATCGGGGGATCAGACGAAGTCGTCATCCAGTCGATGACGACGACAAAAACACACGATGTCGAAGCGACCGTCGCCGAGATTTTGCGTCTCGAAGAAGCCGGTTGCCAAGTCGTCCGTGTCGCTTGTCCGGACGAACGGGCCGCAGACGCTCTTGCTGAAATCAAGAGTCGCATCAACATCCCGCTCGTCGTCGACATCCACTTCGACTACAAGTTAGCACTCAAGGCGATTGAGAGCGGCGTCGATAAAATTCGGATCAACCCGGGTAACATCGGCCGTCGTGAGAAAGTCGAAGCCGTCGTCAACGCGGCGAAAGCGAAAGGCATCCCGATTCGAATCGGTGTCAACGCCGGCTCGCTCGAGAAGCAGTTCCTCGAGAAATATGGTTACCCGACGGCCCAAGGCATGGTCGAGAGTGCGATGCACCACGTCAAAATCCTTGAAGACCTCGGTTTCTATAACACGATCATCTCGCTCAAAGCGTCAGACGTGAACCTCGCCCTCGAGGCGTATACGCTCGCTGCGAAGACGTTCGACTATCCACTCCACGTCGGGATCACCGAGTCGGGCCCGCTCTTCTCAGGGTCACTCAAATCAGCTGCCGGCCTCGGCGCGATCCTCTCGCTTGGGATTGGTTCGACGGTGCGCGTCTCACTCTCAGACGATCCGGTCGAAGAAGTCAAAGTCGCCAAGGAAGTGCTCAAGTCGTTCGGGCTCGCCGCGAACGCTGCGACGCTCATCTCGTGTCCGACGTGTGGCCGGATTGAAATCGATTTGATTTCTATCGCGAAAGAAGTCGAGGAGTACATCCAAAACATCAACGTCAACATTAAAGTCGCCGTGCTCGGATGTGCGGTCAACGGGCCAGGGGAAGCGCGCGAAGCGGATATCGGAATCGCCGGTGCACGTAACGAAGGACTGCTCTTCCGCCACGGCAAGATCATCCGAAAAGTTCCGGAAGCGACCATGGTCGAAGAGTTGAAGAAAGAAATCGACGCCATCGTCGCCGAAAAACTCGCCGCACGTGAACTCGAAGAGCAAGAACTCGCCAATCAATCGAAATAACACGTCACCCGCTCGGTTGCAACCGAGCGGGTTTTTGGTACAATAGACGTTATGAGTCAGGAGGGAACAACATGCATATCGGCATCGATCTCGACGGGACCGTCACGGACCCGCAAAGCTGTTTTCACTATATGAATGATGCTCTCGGTTATGCGATCGATTATCATCAGGCGACCGAATATGAGCTACACACGTATACGAATATGACCCAACATGATTTTTGGAAGTTTATGATCGAGCACGGACACGAGGAAGAGATTTATCGTCGCTCGCTCCCCCATACGGAAGTAAGCGACGTCTTGTGGCGTATACGTGAGTCCCATCGTCTTCATTACGTCACGGCCCGAAGCGAGGCCGTCCGTTCGGTCACCGAGGACTGGATCAAACGACAGACGCTCCCGCTCGACTCGCTTATCATGACGGGAAGCCACGACAAAGTCGGAGTCGTCAAAGAACTGTCGCTCGACTTGTTCATGGAGGACCGCTACGAGAACGCCATCTCGATCCATGAGCAGACCGAAATTCCGGTGCTTTTGTTTGACGCGCCCTACAACCGCAAACCGTTGCCTGAAGGCGTCCGTCGCATCCATTCATGGAGCGAGGCGCTTCATCTCGTCAACCATTTCGAGACGACGAATTCAATCTCAAACCGCTAAAAAAGAGGAATCTGCACAGATTCCTCTTTTTATATGCTTATATGCGCCCGATCGCCTCGATGACGTCAGTCGCGAGAACGCTCGCCGGGTGAATCTGATCACTCGCTCGTCTAGCCGCGAGGGCGTGCCAGAGCACCGCTTGCTCGTTCGGGTTGTGTCTCGGTTCGATACGCCGACTGCGTGCCCATAGCGCGAGTGCCATACCGGTCAGGACGTCCCCACTCCCGCCTTTCGCGAGCGCCGACGCTTCGACCGTGTTGACGGCACCGCTTCCGTCCGGCGTCACGATCAACGTATACGTCCCTTTCAAAATCAAATGGACACCGTGCTTCATCGCAAACTGACGCGCCGCCTCGAAACGGTCATCCTCGATTTCCTCGACCGATTTCCCCGTCAACCGAGCCAACTCGCCGGGGTGCGGGGTGAGCGTGATCGGACCAGACGCCTCGAGATGGCTTTCCGTCAACGCACCAGCATCCACGATCAATGGACGTTGCTTTTGTCGGACCGATTCCCAAACTCGTTCTAGCGTTTCCCCCTCAATCATGCCGGGGCCGATCGCCGTCGCCGCGTAGTCTTTCTCCGGGATTGTCTCGATATCATAGTACATCGCTTCTGGCAGCGTCGCTTTTAAAGGCGACGCCGTTTCCGGGAGCGCCACGTCGAGCAAGCCGATCCCGGTGCGGAGTGAGGCTTTGGCCGCAAGAAACGGTGCCCCGATCAAGTGGGTGCTCCCCCCGATCAACAGGCCATGGCCATACGTCGTTTTATGACTGAACAGGTCACGCGCGAGCAACGTCTCGTCAAAGTCGGCTTCCGTCAGCACACGCCACGAAGATGTGTGCGGCAACCCGATATCGACACGTTCGACCTTTCCATAGTAGGGAGCCGTTTTCGGTAAGAACGCGCTCCGTTTATAACCGTGCAACGTATACGTCGCCGTCGCTTTGACGGCATGGCCGTCGAATCTGTCCGCCGCGTCACTTGTGACACCGGATGGGACATCGATCGAAAAAATCGGCGTCTCTTGGTCGCGCAGCCATGAAATTACAGCGCGGGCCTGTCCAGTGACGGGACCGTCCAGCCCGATCCCGAACAACGCATCGATGATGAGGTCGGTAGGTCCCGGTTCAGACACGACGGTGACAAACTGTTTCGCATAAGCGGCGTGCGCCGCAGCCGCCGCGGACTTCGGTTCCCCGAGCGGTGTCCAGACGAAAACGTCGTGGCCGCGCTGCACGAGCTCGCGGGCGACGACCCACCCGTCTCCGCCGTTGTTGCCGGTGCCACAGACGACGAGCACGGACGCGGACGGTGGCACTGCGAGTCGACTCGCCAGCGCGGAAGCCGCGCGTTCCATCAACACTTCTTCAGGCATGCCGAGCCTCGCTGCCGTCTCGTCGGTCCGTTTGATGTCGTTCGCCGTATAAATCATCTCTTCCGCCCCTTTCTCCTATGTAGCAAAAAAGGGATCGACTGCGTCAATCCCTTCCCGCCTTACATTGTTTACAATACCCATAAATCTCGAACTTATGATCAACGACCTCAAAGTCGGGATCGAGTGCCTCGACGTATCGCATCGGACATAAGTCGAGCAGTTTCGTCTTGCCGCACCCCCGGCAGATCAAGTGGTGATGATGATGTGACGCCCCGCATGTGACACGGAACGCCTTCTCTCCGCTCAATTCTGTCGCCTCGAGCAGCCCTTCTTCGGCGAACGACTTCAAATTGCGGTACACCGTGTCAAAACTCATCGTCGGATGTTTTGAACGCATATAGTCGAGGACGTCCTTCGCACTGACGTATCGTTCTTCGTTCGCCAAATAAGCGTACATCTCGATTCGTTTCGGTGTCACTTTGAGCGATGATGACTGCAAACGTGTCAATTGTTCTGTTTCATTCATGTGTGGCCTCCTTCTTCTGCAACGTACCGACTTTTTCAATTCCCATCACGACCGCCAAGATGAGTACTGCGAGGAGAACGATGACGCCCCCCGGTGCGACGTCGAGTTCGTATGCGAGAACGAGCCCGCCAATAGTCGCGACCTCACCGAAGATGATGGACCACATGATCGTCTGTTTGAAGCTCTTCGTGAACCGGAGCGCCGCCGCGACGGGCAGCGTGATCAGACTCGAGACGAGCAACGTGCCGACGATGCGCATACTGACGGCGATGACGAGCGCGACGACGAACATGAACAGCATATGGAGCAACGTACTCGGTAATCCCGATACTTTTGCTTGCTCTTCGTCGAATGATAAAAACAACAGTTGCTTATAAAACACTGTGATGACGAGCAACGTGACGAACGACACCGCAAGGATCAAGACGATGTCTGATGGACTGACCGCTGAGATCGAACCGAACAACAACGTCGATAAGTCGACAGAGAAGCCACGGGACAAGGAGATGAAAATCGCGCTCAATCCCATTCCCGCCGACATCATGATCGGGATCGACAACTCTTGGAAGTGAACGTACTTGTTTCGAAGCCAATCGAGACCTAACGCCGCGAGCACCGAGACGAGCGTCCCGAGATACAGCGGGTTCAAGTCCGAGAACAACAACACGTATTGCCCAAGGAACAGGCTAAGCGAGATGCCGGCGAGCGTCACGTGTGACAGGGCGTCGGCAATCAAACTCATGCGGCGGACGACGACGAACGAGCCGATCAGCGGGGCCGTAAACCCGATGACGACGGCTGCGACGAACGCGTAGCGTAAAAAGCTGTACGTGAATAAATCCGCGATCATGACGTGCCCTCGTGAACGAGCAGTTTGACGGGATACGGCTTGATCGACTTCAATTCACTCAGTTCGCTATACTCTTTCAATCCACAATTGCACGCCATCCGACCGCGGTCGAGATGGACGACTTTCGTCACGAGGTCGGTCACGACGTTCAAGTCATGCGTCACCAAAATGAACGTGCACGTCGTGTGCTCGCGCAACAAGTGGAGCACTTCATAGAAGTCACGCAAATGTTTCTGGTCGACCCCGACGGTCGGCTCATCCAAGATGAGGAGATCCGGTTGGTTGACGATGGCGCGAGCGATGAATACCCGCTGTTGCTGGCCACCGGACAGGCTGCCAATCTTTTTGTCTCGATATTGCCACATGTTCACCGTCTCGAGCGCGTTTTGAATCGCAGCCCGATCCTCGATGTTAAGACGCTTGAACAAGCCGAGCCGTCCATACCGTCCCATGGCGACGACTTCTTCGACCGTCACCGGGAACCCCGAGTTAAAGGATGCAGCTTTTTGGGAAACGTAACTGATACGGGACTTGTCTTTAAATTGGGCTTGCGGGCGACCGAACAGCTCGACAGAACCCGTCTTTGGCGTCAACAATCCAAGGATCGACCGAATCAACGTCGATTTGCCAGAACCATTCTCCCCGACGACGGCGACGAAATCGCCTTGCTTAATGTCGATGGACACGTTCTGCAACGCGGCCGTACCTTCATAATAATATGAAACGTGGTCTAGTTTTACGACAGATGTCGTCATAAGATAACCTTCTCTCATTAAATAAATCGTAATCATTTCTACTTGCTTGGCGTCTGTATTATACAGAATATTAAGCATCGCTTCAAGTTTGAGACGATGTGTTATACACATCTTCACATGAAATCCATGTGAGTTTGAGGTGGATTCGTTGTAAACTGATAGTAACGCATAGAGGGGGATTTTTCGTGGAGAAAAAATTAGCAGTCATTGATATCGGGTCGAACTCGATCCGTAACGTCATATTCGAAGTGAATGGGCACGGACAGTACTTTGAACGATTGAACGTGAAAGAAGTGGCGCGATTGTCGAGCCATATCACGGAAGCGAATGAGTTGTCCTCGGACGGTATCGCTTCGTTGATCGAGACGTTGCGACATTTTGTAAGCCTGAACGGTCATCATGACGTCAAAGAGACGTTGCCGGTGGCGACAGCGGCGATTCGTAACGCCGACAATTCGGACGCCATATTAGAAGAAGTGCGTCAGGCGACCGGGATTGAGATTCGGTTGTTGAGCGATTATGAAGAAGCGTTTTATGGATATTCGGCCATCGTCAACTCGACCTATGTCGAGGACGGTTATTCGGTCGATATCGGCGGCGGTTCGATGGAAGTGACGTACTTTAAAGACCGTGAGCTCGTTTTCTATCATAGCTTCCCGTTCGGTGCCGTCACACTGACGAACGACTTCATGAAAGGCGACGTCATGACGAAAGAAGAACGTAAACAACTCGTCTCGTTTTTAAAAAAATCATTCAAACAACTCGATTGGCTCGAACCGCACGGTGTACCGCTCGTCGGTGTCGGTGGGACGGCCCGAAACTTGGTCCGCGTCGAACAGTCGATGTCGCATTTCCCGCTTGAAGGCATTCATCAATACACGATTGACGCCGAGCGGCTCGATCAAGTCGTTGAAGAACTCGTCGACACGTCGAGTAAACAACTCGGCCGGCTCGACGGGTTATCGAAAGACCGAGTCGACATCATCGGCCCGGCCGTGACCGCCATCGCGGAGCTGGCCCGTTATTTGAAAGTGCCTGAGTTCACGATGAGCAACAACGGTTTGCGGGAAGGTCTGTTTTATGAATATTACTTAAAGGCGAACAACGAGGTCCGGTTCGCCGACGTGAAAGAAGAGAGCTTCCGTCACTTTGAAAACCAATACGACGTCGACCCGACCCGACACCGCCACCTCATCCACTTGGCACGCCAAATCTATACCGGACTGATTGAAGCGAAAGCGATCAAGCCGAAACCGTATGAACCGGGCCTATTGGAAGGCGCGTGCCGCCTCGCCTACGTCGGGGAATATATCGACCATAACAATAAGAGCGACCACACGTTCCACTTGATCACGACGAGCGACTTCAAAGGATTGAACAATGAGGACCGGCTCGCACTCGCCTTAGTCTCGTCTTATAAGTCACGTCGCCTGCTCGACCAACATATCGAAGGATTCCCAGAATGGTTCGATTCGAAGATGTTGAGAAGCCTTGAGCTGCTCGGCTCGATCGTCAAGCTCGTCGATGCCTTCGACTTGACCGAACGACAAGTCGTCGAGAATATCGACGTCGACGTCGCAGACGACGGGCTCGTGTTCACCCTTCATACGGCCACATCCCCACGGTTTGAAGTACAGCGCGGCATCCGCCATAAGAAACATTTGGAGCGAGTGATTGAAATGTCAATCGAGTTACGGATAGAGGAGAGGATCACTTCATGACGACCTACTTACCAGAACACTTCAACAACCGAGAACTCAGCTGGCTCAGCTTCAACGAGCGAGTGTTAGAAGAAGCGATGGACGAGCGCAATCCGCTCATGGAACGATTGAAATTTCTCGGCATATTCAGCTCGAACCTCGACGAGTTTTACATGGTCCGTTTCGGCGGCTTGAAAGACGAGGTGCTCGCCGGCTTCAACCGTCCCGAGGACAAAGCCGGACTGACACCGAAACAACAAATCAAGGCGATTTCGATTAAAGCGCAAGAACTCGTCGAGATGCAATATGCGGCCTATAAAAAAATCACGAAACAACTCGCGACGAAAAACGTCCGCTTTTTACGTCCGAAGCATTTGAACAAAGAACAGCTCGACTTTGTCAAGCTGTACTTCCGGACACACGTGTTTCCCGTGTTGACGCCAATCGCCGTCGATGCTTATCGCCCTTTCCCGATGCTATTGTCGAAATCGCTCAACATCGCCGTCGAGATCGCTTCCAAAGAGGAAGGGAAAAAGCGGCTCGCTCTCGTCCAAGTGCCTGCCGTCTTGCCGCGCTACCTCGAGTTACCGACAGACGATGAAGATCATACCGACCTCATGTTGCTCGAGGACGTGATCATCCAGTTCGTCGACTCGTTATTCAAAGGGTTTGAAGTCGAGTCGACGATGCCGTTCCGGATCACCCGTAATGCTGACATGCCGTTCCACGAAGAAGGCAGCCCGGACGTGTTGAAACAAATCGAGAAAGAGTTGAAGAAGCGACGCTACGGGGTCGCCATCCGGCTCGAAGTGCAACAACGCTCATTGAGCAAAGAGCTATTGTTCATGTTACAAGACGTTCTCGATTTGCACGACCGCGATATCTTCATCGTCGATGGCCCGATCGATTTGACGTTCCTGTTCGGCGTCTACAATAAAATCGGGATCGAATACGATGAGATGATCAATGAGACGTTGATCCCCTTCATCCCGGAAGGCCTTGAGTCGGGGAAGGATTTATTCAAAAGTCTGCTCAAGCGCGACTATTTACTCCACCATCCGTACCACTCGTTCGACCCTGTCGTCCGTTTCATCGCCCAAGCGGCGAAAGACCCGAACGTCCTTGCCATCAAGCAGACGCTTTACCGCGTGTCTGGCGATTCACCGATTATCAAAGCGCTCACCGACGCAGCCGAGAGCGGCAAACAAGTGACGGTTCTCGTCGAACTGAAAGCCCGGTTTGACGAGGAGAAAAACATCCAGTGGGCGAAACAGCTCGAGAAAGCCGGTGCCCACGTCATCTACGGCTATAAAGAGTTGAAGACACACTCGAAAATCACACTCGTCGTCCGCATTTTAGAAGGCGGTGTGCTTCAACGCTTCGTTCATCTCGGTACCGGAAACTATAACGATTCGACAGCGAAACTATACACCGACATCGGACTGTTGACGACGAACGAGGAACTCGCCGAGGACGCGACGAACTTCTTCAACTGGCTGTCCGGTTACGGAGAGCGCCCGTCGTGGCACGAGTTCGAGACATCTCCCGACGACATGCTCGACTTTTTCTTGCAAAAGATTCAAGACGAGATCAAACTACACGAGAAGTACGGGAACGGCCGCATCGTCGCGAAGATGAACTCCCTCACCGACAAGTCGATCATCACAAAGTTGTATGACGCCTCCCAAGCCGGTGTCAAAATCGATTTGATTATCCGCGGCATCTGTTGTCTCCGCCCCGGTATAAAAGGGGTGTCCGACAACATCCGCGTCATCTCGATTATCGATCGCTACTTGGAGCATTCCCGTATCTTTTACTTCTATCAAAACGGAAAAGAGGATCTGTACTGCTCGTCGGCCGATTGGATGACGCGTAACATGAAAAAACGAATCGAGATTTTGTTCCCAATCCTTGACTCTGGCCATAAAACGTACATTAAAGACATGATCGCCCTTCAACTCGTCGATAACGTCAAAGCACGAATTCAACGATCGGACGGCAAATACGTCTACATCAAGCAAGAACCCGGTCAAGAGCGGATCCAGTCTCAAATCATCATCCACCAGTATACAGGCGGCCGTTGGAACAACATTCCGAGCGTGTTCGAGCGGGAGCCATCGAACTGGGCCGAACGCGAAGTTCTCCGGTTGCGTGCTGAAAACGAGAAAATGACAGATGACTGATGTTAGACTTCTCAAAGGAGAAATAACGTTGTATAATTAATTCGGTCAAGCTGTTAAAACGTTTTCATTTCATTATACGGAGGAATCATCATGCAAGAACTTTTACTCTCGTTGCTCGCCGGTCTGATCTGTGGCATGATCTTCACTGCCTTGAAGTTACCGTTGCCGGCCCCACCGGTTCTCCCAGGGGTCGTCGGGATTTTCGGTGTCTTCCTCGGCATGAAGGTATATCAATTCGCTCTCGCGAACTGGCCATTTTAACAAAAAGGAACGATGTCCACGTGGACATCGTTCCTTTTCTATTTGAAATGGATCGCCTGATGGCATGTCGGACATACCCATATCTGCTCGTCAGCCTCCAAGTGGCATTCCATCAATCGCTCGGCCAGCTGCTGCCCATAACGGACTGACAGATCAGACGCACAATGTTCGCACAGCGTCGTCGGCGGCGTATGATACTCAAATTGTCGTTCGCGCGCGAGATGCGCCTCATACGAGTCACGGGTCCACCGTTTCGATGGGACACGGTATCCATCATCCCACAGGCGCTTCAACGTGACGTAGTCAGTCGTCGCATCATAAGACCCAGTTCGAAGCAGTGGATGGTGAAAGTCGACGGAAAGTAAATCGACGAGACTGTATACCCCAACCGCTACGGACGGTACCAACCAGTAGCGATCGTCGGGCCGCTCTGTCGTCTCGACGAGCAGTACGTCCGCCTCTGCGACGATGCCGTGACCGACAAGCTCGATGAACGCAGTCGGGGTCGACACCTCGCCCTCGAGATAGAACGGGCTCTGTTCTTGAAAATAGACCGGCAGCGCGGACCAGGCATCAAACGCGCCTGGGTCGATTCGAAGCCGATTCATCGTTTACTGGTGCGCGAGCGTGAAACGCTCCCGCCATTCGGCATCGAACGCGCCTGCCCGGAACATGTCAATCTCTTGTTTGTATGGTGCGACTTTCGTCTTCTCGCTGATCGGGATATAAGGTGTCTCTAAAATTTTCGGCAAATGCGCGAACGCCTCGTGGTGAATGATTCGGTTCAAGACGTCAAACCCGATTTCGCCGTAGCCAATGTTCTCGTGACGGTCTTTTTTCGCCCCACGCACGTTTTTCGAGTCGTTGACGTGGATGACACCAAGCCGGTCGAGTCCGACGATGCGGTCGAACTGCTCGATGACACCGTCCAAATCACCGACGAGGTCGTAGCCGGCGTCGTGGACGTGACACGTGTCGAGGCAGACCGATAACCGCTCGTTATGCGTGACACCATCGATGATCGTCGCAAGTTCTTCAAACGTCTTGCCGAGCTCACTCCCTTTACCGGCCATCGTCTCGAGTGCGATGTTGACCGTCTCGTCACCCGTGAGCACTTCGTTCAACCCTTCGATGATGCGGGCGAGCCCTACTTCTTCTCCAGCCCCGACATGGGCACCCGGGTGTAATACGACGTGTCGGGCGACTTTGAGCGCCTCGGCCCGTTTAATTTCCTGAGCCAAAAATGAGACGGCGAGTTCGAACGTCTCTGGTTTCGTCGTGTTGCCCAAATTGATGATATAAGGGGCGTGGACGACGATTTCTTCGATATCGTGTGCGGCCATGTGCGCGAGCGCGGCCTCGATATTTAAATCTTCAATCGGTTTGCGCCGCGTGTTTTGGGGCGCACCCGTATATACCATCATCGTTGTCGCCCCGTAAGAGACAGCCTCTTCACTGCCGGCCAACAGCATCTTTTTCCCGGAAACTGAAACGTGTGAACCAATTTTTAACATAGTCATCTTCCCTTCTTATCTTCTCATTTCAGTGTACACAAAAAGAAGAACCGACTCCACGAAGTCGATTCTTCTTTTGGCTTAACGCTTATTTTTTTTACGGATTTCACGGCGCTCTTGGCGCTGACTTTGCATATGCTCACGTGAAGCCGTCTCTTTCAACTTATACTTGAACTTCTTCTTATAGCCCGGTTTGACTTTTTTCTTCGCCTTCTTGATTTCCCCGGCCATACGGCTGTGGGCCGTCTGCGAAACTTTCATCTTCCGGTCTGTCGTACGACGTTTGCGCGTCTTGATTGGCTGGAGTGACCCGTTTCGCACGTCGACGTGCGTGAACGTGAACCCGCGCTCTTCAAGACGGTTGATCGGACCGTTCTCGTGATCTTCGTAAAGCGTGTACGCTTCACCGGTCGCCCCGGCGCGACCCGTCCGACCGACACGGTGCGTGTAGAAGTCGAGGTCTTTCGGGATGCCGAAGTTGATGACGTGTGAGACACCTTTAATATCGATGCCGCGTGCAGCCAAGTCGGTCGCGATGACGTATTGATACTTCGCGTCGTTAATATCTTTGATCGCTTGCTTCCGGCGACGAGCCTGCATGTCACCATGAAGTGTCCCGACGTTGAGGCCAGCCTCACGGAACGTCGACTCAAGCTCGTCCGCCTCTTGTTTCGTGTTCGTGAACACGAGACAGACGAACGGATTGATCGCTTTGGCGACTTCGACCGTCAGCTCTTTGCGATCACGATGGCGTACCGGGATCGTGTGGTGCTTGATTTTCGGTGCGACACGATGCTCGGCGCTCGCTTCTGCGTAGCGCGGGTCATGCAAATACTTCTTCAAGAACGGTTCGAGCTTCTCTGGAATAGTGGCCGAGAAGACCATCGTCTGAAGTTTTTCCGGCAACGACTGGGCGATCCGGTCGACTTCTGGCAAGAAGCCCATGTCGAGCATTTGATCGGCTTCATCGACGACGAAATGCGTGACTTTGTGCGGGAACAACGCTTGTACTTTCATCAAGTCAAGAAGACGTCCCGGTGTCCCGATAATGAGTTGCGGTGGATTTTTCATGCGCTCGATTTGACGTTCGCGGTCGGTACCGCCGACGATCAAGCTCGATTTGATGTAATCCGGTTGTTTGACGAGGAGCGTTTTCAACTCTTCGTGGATCTGCCAAGCGAGTTCGCGCGTCGGGGCGACGACGATTGCTTGGACCGATTGTTCTTTTGGATCGATTGCTTCTAAAATAGGCAAGAGAAACGCAAGCGTCTTCCCTGTACCGGTCTGTGATTTTCCGATGATGTCACGACCATTCATCGCGGCTGGAATGATCCGTGATTGAATGTCGGTTGGCTTTGTGATGCGCTTTTCTGTCAAGGCATCGACGATAAACGGTAACAATTTGAACTGTTGGAAGCTGTTCAATCGATACACCTCCTGTTTCTTTCCACTTTTCCTAGCATAGCGGAATCTAATCATTTGTCAATTAATCTTTTACGAGCCCTTCATATAAATAGCTCGACGAATAGTAGTACCGGGAAATCTTTTTCCCATTTAAATGTTGTTCGAGCGCTTTAAAGCCGACCTCGATCATTTCGTTCGGGGACTGCACGACCGTCGCGTCAACTTTCCCGCTATGGATGAGCGGATAAATCTCTGTGACGCCATCGACCGATACGATCGTCTTCTTCGTCAACCCATGGCTCTCGAGCGCACGGACGACGCCGAACGTATTGTCATCATTGTGCGAGAACACGGCATCGAACGGTATCTCTTCTTTCAACCAGCGTGACATCTCGATCTCGGCTTGGAACGTGTCGAAGTTGCCGGTCAAGGAGGCAACAACTTCTAAATCGTCATGAGCCTTGTCGTATTCGGTCAACCCGAGACTCCGGTCAATCGTCGAGCGGACTTTTGCCGTCCCTCTTACTTCCACGACGCGAATGGGACGTTCTAGCGCCGCGTGTTTGGCCGCGATATGATTCGCGGCCATTCGGCCGATTTCAATGTTGTCCGAGACGACGGATGTGATGACACTCTCGTGGTCGATCATCCGGTCGATGGCGATAATCGGAATGCCTTCGCGTTCGGCTCGCTCGAGAGACGGGCGGATGAACGTCTCATCGAGTGTCGTCACAAAGATCGCCTCGACGCCGCGGTCGATCAATGAATCAAGTTTTTCTTTTTCGAGGACACGGGAATCCTCGCTCGTCGTCGGCACAGGGATGAATCCTTTTTGGTTGGCCGTTCTGACGAAAGCGGCCAACAATTTATTGGCGTGCTCGTGCTTGTCGCTGACGAATACGAAACCGACTTCATTGTCTTTTGACTTTTGCTCCGGAAGTTGGATCGACGTGATGAGTAAAATCGTCATTGCCCATACGATCGGCAACCAAAGCCAATAATGGCGAAATCCCTTCATACGTCTGACCGCCTCGGGATCTTGATCATCATTGCGGTCCCTTCCCCTTCGACACTCTCAATTTCCATTGTACCGTTCACAGCCTTCAAGTACTCCCGGATCATGTAAAGACCAAGCCCGTTCCCGTTCTCTTTCGTCGTATAAAACGCAGATCCAATCGCTTGCACTTGCGACTTCGTCATGCCGACACCGTTGTCTTCGATCAGGAAGCGATAATCACGTTCCGTGAACAGAATCGTCACGGTGACACTGCCGTCGGCCCCTTTTGGATCGACCGCCTCGACGGCGTTTTTGAACAAGTTGTAAATGATTTGGACGAGCATATCGTTCGAGCAATAGAACGGGGGCATCTCGTTCGGCACGATCAACTCCCAGTTCGTGACCCGTTTGTAACACTCGGCGTCGAGTAAAAACTCGAGCCGGCTCGCAAACTCGGCCATATCGAGCCACTCTTCGTCCCGTCTTGACTGATCGGGTTTCGCAAGCGTGAGCATCGTCGTGATCAAATGGTTCGCCCGGTCGAGTTCCGAGAGCGCGAGGTCGAGCATCTCTTGACTGCTATGTCCTTCCTTCACCATTTGCAACGTGATTTGGACCGGCGTGAGCGGGTTACGGATCTCGTGGGCGATTCCAGCGGCAAGCTGTCCGAGCGACGCGAGTTTCTCTTGCTGTAGCAACAGCTGTTGTTGGCTCAATTGTTCGCGTCTCGACGTCTCCATCCGTCTCGAGTAATCGTTATACGTGTCGAGCAATGTCTGCACTTCTTTCGAGCCCGTCCGTTCGAGTTGGATCGGTTCAAGTGACTGTTGTCGTTTAATGCTTTGAACGAGTTCGGTGAGCGGACTCGTCAACGTTTTCGATAAGAGCAACCCGACGAGGATGCTCAAGAAAAATGTGACGAGCGTGATGAGCAAGTATTGCCATCTAGTCGCGTACACGGCCTCGTACACAGAATCCGTGCTATGTTTGGCGAGCACGCTCCAGCCATTGACGCGGGCGTCAGGTTCATACATATAGACGTCCGAATCCGTGCTCATGATCGAGCGGGCGTCTTTGTCTCTCGCCGCTGCAACGACCTCACGTGACAAGCGCCGCTCTGCATCCGTGACGAGGTTGAACGAGGTCGATAGCACCTCACCGCGCTCGTTCAACAAATATAAGATCATGTTATCGTTCGCTGACTCAAGGACACGCCGGTAAAGGTCGGAGTTGAGCACGCTGATACTTCCGCCGAACAATCCGACCGGCCGGTTATCTTCCAACACCGGCACGTATAAATACGTACCGACGTCCCCTGAGATGGAGATCGGTTCACTCATATAAATGTCATTACCGCCTGACGTGATGACGTCCGTGAACTTAGGGTCCGCCTTCAACATCATCGCAGGCACTTGGCGTTGCGAGTACCAGGTGAACGCGTCGTCTTGAAGGTTATAATAAAAGATGGACGTGAACCCGGTACGCTGATTCAAATACCCGGTCCGTATCCGTTCCTCGATCCACGGTTCGTTGCCGAGATAGGCACCGAGATAAACGAGGTCTTCATATAACTTTCCGAGTCGTGTCTCCATGTTCTCGATACTGCCGTCTATCGCATAATCGAACTGTTGTTGCGCCAACTCTTCGGCTCGGGACACCGTCACACGATCGGCCGAAAACGCTAAAGATGAGATGACGAGCCCTAAAATGATGAAGATGATAAACGTAATTTGAAAGAAGTACGATTTTCGAACTTCAAGCAATGTTCTCAAGCTTTCCACGGTGTCCCTCCTTTCCAACCTTAAGATTATAGCATGAATACACGCAATTCTTTTCGTATTTTCGAAACAATGTTAGACTTATACGTATGAAAGCATCGCGAAAGGAGCGTTCATCGCATAATGAAAATTAAAAAGATCAGCCCACGCGGATATTGTTATGGTGTCGTTGATGCCATGAAATTAGCGAACGAGGCTGTGGCCAACCCTGATTTACCACGGCCTATCCATATACTCGGTATGATTGTCCATAACCGTCACGTCACGCAGGCGTTCGAGGACCTCGGCGTCAAGACGGTCGACGGGGACGATCGCATGCAGGCGCTCGAGACGATTGACGAAGGAACGGTCGTCTTCACCGCCCACGGCATCTCTCCACTCGTGCGTAAACGCGCGATCGAGAAAGGGCTGACGATTGTCGATGCGTCGTGTCCAGACGTACTCGTCACCCATGACTTGATTCGCGAGAAGACAGCGGTCGGATACGAAGTCATCTATATCGGCAAACACGGCCATCCGGAACCGGAAGGCGCAATGGGCGTCGCTCCCGGGAAGGTCCATCTCGTCCAGTACGAGCGTGACCTCGAAGTATTGCCGGACCGGTTGTACGAGACGAACATTCTCGTCACGAACCAGACGACGATGAGCCAATGGGACGTCTCGGCGTTGATTGAACAAATTCAAGAACGGTATCCGCACGTCGAAGTGCATAATGAGATTTGTAACGCCACCCAAGTCCGTCAAGAGGCCGTCGCCGAACAGGCCGGTGACTGCGAGTTGCTCATCGTCGTCGGCGACCCGAAGTCGAACAACTCGAACCGTCTCGCCCAAGTGTCGAAAGAAATCGCTGGGACGAACGCCTACCGCATCGGTGACTTGAGTGAACTCGACCTCGCTTGGCTCGAGGGAGTCGAGACGGTCGCCGTCACGTCCGGAGCCTCGACTCCGACCCCGATCACGAAAAAAGTGATCGACTTCTTGACCCAGTATGACCCGCTCGACTTGAGCACACACGACAAAACCCCATATCTCGAGTTGCGCAGCATCCTTCCTAAAGTGAAGGCGCTTCGCAAATGACGACAATCCCCGGCCTAGAGACAGGTCGGGGATTGTTTGCTTTTATTTGAACCGGAACGGGTTCGTATTCGCCGTCGATACGACCAATTCGACATCTAGCTTAGCGTGGTCAAACTTCTGACGCAGCACGTCGACGACGCCTTGTTTCATGACGCTCTCGACGTGATGGCCCGGGTCGACGACAGAAAGACCGAGCGCCATCGCATCGTGGGCCACGTGGAAATAAAGGTCGCCGGTCACGTAAGCGTCCGCGCCTTTGAAGTGGGCGGTCGAGACGTATTTGTTCCCATCGCCGCCGAGGACGGCAACTTTTTCAATCAGACGCTCCTCGTCGCCGACGACTCGTACCCCTTCGACACCGAAGCTCGTTTTGACATGTTCCGAGAACTGAGCGAGCGTCATCGGTTTCTCGAGTCGACCGATTCGACCGAGGCCGAACGTATGCCCGGCAATCTCATCTCGTATCACGTCATGGGCGACTTCCTCGTAAGGGTGCGCTTCCGTCATCGCTTTGATGACACGCTTCTTCTTACTTTCGGTCACGACCGTCTCGATCTTCACTTCATCGACTCGCTCCGTTTTACCGGCTTGGCCGAGGTACGGGTCAGAACCCTCAAGCGGCGTGAACTGTCCTTTCCCTGTCACTGTGAATTGGCAATCGCCGTAGTTGCCGATACGGCCGGCACCAGCTTTCCCTAACGCTTCAGACACGGCGGCCCGATGTGTCACCGGGACGAAGACCGACAGTTTGTATACCGGTTCTTCATATGTCGGAACGAGCACCTCGGGTTCGAGCAGTCCGAGTGCGTCGCTCATCCAATCGTTGACCCCGCCCTCACACACGTCCAAGTTTGTATGCGCGACGTAAACAGCGATATCGTGCTGGATACATTTCATAACGATGCGGCCGGCCGCGCTCTGGTCGTTCACTTGATTGAGCGCGCTGAAGATGGGCGGATGGTGGGCGATAATTAAATCGATCTCTTTCTCAATCGCCTCATCGACGACCGGTTCCAACACATCAAGGGTGACCATGACCCGGCGGACCGGTTTGTTGAGTGAACCGATTTGCAGACCGATTTTATCGCCTTCGACCGCCAAATGCTTCGGTGCGAATTGTTCGAACAGTTGAATGATATGGTTACCGTTTGCCATTATTCGCTCACCTCTCTCATCTTGTCGCGTAACGTCTCGAACGTCCGTCGCTTTTCGAGTAATGCCGGTGTCTGTTCACCTGCGGCCATCTGCCCGAGCACGTAGTCCAACTTGTCCGCCTCTCGGCCCCACTTCAATTTGAACGGCTCCGGGCGACGCTCAAGAAGGAACGGACCGAATAAAAGCTGCCATTTGCGCTCTGTCTCGTCTTCACTATACCGCGTCTCCGTCCCGCGCTCTCCGACTAAAATCTCATACACTTTATCGTTCTCCTCGACGATTCGTTCGTCGACCAGCTCGTAACCTGCCTCGAGCAACCATTCCCGCACGTGCTCACCATCGACGTTCGGCTGTAAAACGAGACGCTCGACCGCGCCTAACTTACTCCTTCCGGCTTCGAGAATCGAACGGATCAAACTTCCACCCATTCCACAAATCGAGATGCACGTGGCCTCATCGGCTTCGAGGACGGCCAGCCCGTCACCGAGCCGCACGTCAATCTTGTCCGTCGCTCCGATCAACGCGACTTGCGCCTGGGCCGCTTCCATCGGTCCTCGGTTCACTTCGCCGGCGATGGCACGTTCGACGATCCCGTGTTGGACGAGGTAACAAGGCACGTACGCATGGTCAGAGCCGATATCGGCGAGAATGCTGCCTGGTGGGATAAAGTCGACGACTTGTTTGAGTCGACGGTCTAACGTTACTTTTTCTTGCATGGGGACAACTCCTTTTTGACTACTTCTCTCTTAGGTTAACGAAAATTGAGGAGGCGGACAACAAAAAACGTACCCTCGCCTATGCGAGAGTACGTCACCTTATTATTGTTCGAGCAACCACGTCGTGAGAATGTCTGCCTCTTCAGCCGACGCAAGTCCGCCTGGCATCGAACCTTTACCATTGATGATGATGTTCGTGATCTCGTCTGCCGACAAGCGTTCCCCTACACCTGTAAGTGCCGGGCCGACGCCACCTTCAAGGTTCCCACCGTGGCATCCGGCGCAGCCTTGAGCAGCATACAAATCTTCCGGATTCATCTCTGTGACAGCCGGACCTTCTGCAGCTTGTTGCGCTTGGTTCACGCCAAAATACGATAATGAGACCATGGCAATGATCGCGACGATCGCAATCGCAGCAAACGGTAACAATGGATTACGCATTGTATTTCCCCCTCATGTTCATTCCAAATTTCTACCCATCACTATTTTACTCAAAAAATAATAAAGAAGGAAGGAAAATCACTCATTTTCCTTCCTTTCTTCTAAAACTTCACATTTTATTCAAAAACACGATTAATCGAGGAAATCTTTTAATCGTTTCGAACGGCTCGGGTGACGCAACTTCCGTAACGCCTTCGCCTCGATTTGGCGAATCCGTTCACGAGTGACGCCGAACACTTTACCGACTTCTTCGAGCGTACGCGTCCGACCGTCATCGAGTCCGAACCGGAGACGGAGAACGTTTTCTTCTCGATCCGTCAACGTGTCGAGCACGTCTTCGAGCTGTTCTTTGAGCAACTCGTAGGCGGCCGCGTCTTGAGGCGCCATCGCATCTTGGTCTTCAATGAAGTCTCCGAGGTGCGAATCGTCCTCTTCACCGATCGGTGTCTCGAGCGATACCGGCTCTTGGGCGATCTTGAGGATCTCCCGGACTTTTTCAGGTGTCAATTCCATCTCTTTGGCGATTTCTTCAGGCGCAGGCTCCCGACCGAGGTCTTGTAGCAACTGACGTTGAACCCGAATCAATTTGTTGATCGTCTCGACCATGTGAACCGGGATCCGAATCGTCCGGGCCTGGTCCGCGATGGCGCGTGTGATCGCTTGACGGATCCACCATGTCGCGTACGTCGAGAATTTGAACCCTTTCATGTAGTCGAACTTCTCGACCGCTTTGATGAGACCCATATTCCCTTCTTGAATCAAATCAAGGAAGAGCATACCACGGCCGACATAACGCTTCGCGATCGATACGACGAGACGAAGGTTCGCCTCGGCGAGACGTTTCTTCGCTTCCTCATCACCTTGTTCGATACGTTTCGCGAGCTCTGTCTCGTCTTTGGCACTCAGCAAATCGACGCGGCCGATCTCTTTCAAATACATACGGACCGGGTCATTGATTTTAATGCCTGGCGGGACTGACAAGTCGTTCAAATCGACCTCTTCGTCCTCTTTTTTTGTTGGCGTTTCTTCGGCATCGGCTGCATCCTCGGTTACACGGATATCCTTGCCTTCCAAATCTTCAATGAAGTTATCGATAAAGTCTGAATCCACCTCGAAGTGGCTGAGGCGGTCTTGGATTTCTTGCATAGATACGACGCCTTTTTTCTTCCCTAATTTCTCGAGTTCCTCTATGGCGTTAAATAAATCCTCTTTTTTCTTCTCTGCCATCTAGCAGTTCAACTCCTTCCAAACTTCCTTGACGCTCATCGTTCGCGTAGACGGCGACTTCGGTTAATCAACTCTTGCAACTTGGATGCCTGGTCTACAATACTTTCGGCATCGTGTGCGATTTCCCTTTTCGCCCGTTCGATTTGACGCTGTTCCTCATAACTGTTTATGACCTTAATGTATTCATCTAAAACCTCTTCGCCCAGCTCGTCCGGCGCAGACATGAGTCGGACTTCCGCATAGCGATTCGCATACTCGGGGCGTTCGTTGCAATGTCGCTCCATGAAGGGCGGCACGACCTGCTCGAACTCGTCGAGCGTCATCTCTTCAGAAACGACCTCATAAAGGGCGGTCGCCAACATCCGATGGACTTCATCTTGGTAAGATAGGCCGAGCCGGTCGCGAACGTAACGCACGCGTTCCGGCCCACTGAGCATCGCCCGTAACAACAGTTTTTCAGCTTTCACGTAGCGCGGTTCATTCGCTTTAGACGAGCGGCGGCGTACCGGTTCCGGTTCGCGCACGGGCTGAGGCACTGCATCTCTCGAGACAGTCCTCGGCATCCGAGATAATAACGTATCGACCGGAATCTCGAATTCATCGGCCAATTTCTTTATATACAAATCGCGACGAATCGAATTGTCAGTTTTACTGATTTCCTCAAGCATAGATTCAATAAAGCGAATCCGTTCTCCTTCCCGATTCATGTTTTTCCCGCGCCGGAGCGTTCGGTTCATGAAATCGAGCACGGAGAGCCGTTCCGAATCGACAAAGCGCTGCCACTGCTCCGCTCCGTTCGTCCGGATATAATCGTCCGGGTCCGTCTTTTCAGGCAGCATGAGCACCTGAACATCGAGCGGATACGCCTCGAGCAGGCGCACGACTTTCAAAGTCGCCGCTTGCCCGGCGTCGTCGCCATCATAGCAAATGATGACCTCATCGACCATCCGTGACAACGCGCGGGCATGTCCGGCTGAGAAGGCGGTTCCGAGCGAGGCGACGACTTCGTTCGTCCCGGCTTGTGCGACTTGGAGGACGTCGACGTTCCCTTCCACAAGGAAGACACGCTTTTGTTTGCGCATCGTCGCACGCGCCTGTGGAAAACCAAACAACAGCTCGCTCTTGTTAAAGAGGGGCGTATCTGACGTATTCACATATTTCGGTTTGCGTTCATCGATCGCCCGACCACTGAATCCGACAATCGTGCCGTCTCGATCCGCAATCGGAAAGACGACCCGGCCTTCGAACCGGTCAAAGTATTCACCGGCCCTTGACTTCGAGATCAGCCCGGCCTCGACCATCACCTCGAGATCAAACCCTCTTCGTTCAAGGGAATCGACGGTGAAGCGTCGTTGATCAGGCGCATAACCGATCTTGTATTGCGTGATCGTCGTCTCGGTTAGACCACGATCCCGTAAATACGTTAACCCGACCTCACCTGCCTCGGTCTTCATCAGCACTTCATAGTAGAGTTCGGCGACGACGCGATGGGCGTCGCGCATCTGTTTACGGACTAGCTGGTCCTGCGTTAACTGTTCGTCCCCGGCGACCCCGCCTTCGATGGCGATGTTCGCCCGGGTGGCGAGACGTTCGATCGTCTCGGGAAACGATAACCCTTCCGTCTCCATCACGAACGTGAACACGTTTCCGCCCGCACCGCACCCGAAACAATGGTACATCCCTTTCTCAGGTGAGACCGAGAAGGACGGACTGTTCTCCGAGTGAAATGGGCAAAGCCCGACGAGACGGTGTCCTTGTTTCTTCAGTTCGACACGTTCACTGATCAAGTCGACGATATCCGTCGCTTGTTTTACTTCTGCAATGACTTCATCCGGTATCCGTGGCAACTCCACCACTCCCCACTTCCAAACTCGCAACGAAACGGAACGCTTCTCACGTTCCGTTTCAATGTAATGTCAGTACTCTATTATACCGTTTCAAGACATCGATTACTAATGCGAGTGCTCGACGCGTCACGATTGCTCGAGGTGACGCAAGATGATACCAGCCGTCTCTTCGACCGCCTTGTTCGTCACGTCGATCACTTCGCATCCGATCCGTTCGTAAATGCCTTTCGCATACTCGAGTTCCCGGTTGATCCGCTCCAGTTGGGCATAGTCGGCCTCTGGTTTCAAACCGAGCGATTTCAATCGCTCCATCCGAATCGAGATCAACTTGTCCGGCGAGATGATCAAGCCGACGCACCGTTCCGGCGGCAGTTCGAACAACTCTTCCGGCGGGCGTGACTCGGGCACGAGCGGGACGTTCGCGACTTTAAACCGTTTCAAGGCCAAGTATTGAGATAACGGGGTCTTCGAAGTGCGCGAGACACCGACGAGCACGATGTCGGCCTTCTTCAACCCGCGCGGGTCTCGACCGTCATCGTATTTGACCGCGAATTCCATCGCCTCGATTTTCCGGAAATAATCGTCGTCGAGTCGATAGATGAGGCCTGGTTTCTCACGAGGACTCTCTTGAAGCTCGCCCGACAGGACGTCGAGCAAGTCACCGAGTAAATCGACCGTCTTCACCCCGTGCTCGCGGCCGAGGTTGATGATCAACGTCCGGTGGTCCTCGTTGACGAGTGTGAAGGCGATGATCGCCCCTTGTGCTCTCGCTTGAGTGACGACATCGTGAATCGTCTGTTCATCCTCGACGAAAGGGATGCGCAACGTCTCGATGGCATTTTCATGGAATTGGATGCTCGCGGCCCGGACGACGAGTTCACACGTTTCTCCGACCGAGTCACTCACGACAAACACGAGTTGTTTTTTTGTCAAACCTGGTTCCTCCTCAGAAAGATTCATCATTGGCGAGAGCGATTAACACTTTCGTCATGTTCGTCTTCGTCATGCGGCCGAGGACGATGAGTTTGCCCTCTTTCTCTTCAACGACCGGCATCGCATCGATCTGTTTCTCGATCAACTTCATCCCGGCCCGAATGAGCGTCTCGCTTTTTTCGCACACCGTGATATTCGGCATGCGCGTCATGATGACGTTGACCGGCAATTGATCGAGGTCTTGATTTCCAATTGCGGCGCGAAGCAAATCTTTCCGGGACAACACACCGACGAGCTCACTGTCTTTTCCGACGACGAACAAAGAGCCGACATCTTCTAAAAACAGTGTGACGACCGCATCATAGACGGTCATCTCATCACTGACGACTTTTGCCGACGACATGAAGTCGCCGACCTTCAACGAATCCAGTTTTTCGCGGAGCATCGATGAGTTCCGTTTGCCGACGAACGTATAGCCGACACGCGGTCTAGCTTCTAGTATGCCAGTCATCGTCAGAATGGCGAGGTCCGGACGGAGTGTCGCTCGGGTGAGCGACAGCTCCTGGGCGATTTGTTCGCCCGTGATCGGTCCATTCCCTTTCACGATCTCGATGATTTTCTGTTGGCGTTCATTCAGCTGCATAGCCAACCCCCTCTATTTTGGTCAAAGCACGAGTGCGTTGAAGTCGGCGACGCGTTCGATCGCCGCGGCAAGCCGTTTCATCTCATGAAGACGATTCATCCGAACGGCATCTACATCACTCATGACCATCGTATTTTCAAAGTAAGCGCTGATCGGTTGTTCTAGCGCCCGCAGTGACACGATCGCTTGGACGTAATCGCCTCGATCAACCGCGTTATGTGTCGCTTCGAGTGTCGTTTCCGCTGCGTCATGAAGCGCTTTTTCCGCATCATTCTCGAACAACGCTGGATCGACAGGTCCGCTTTCCCCTTTTTTAGCGATATTGCCGACTCGTGTCAACTGTTCAATCAACGCTTTCGCGTCGTTTGACACGAGCGCCTGCACCGCTTCAGCACGAGCGTCTAGACGGTTGACCGCGAGGCCCGTCGACAGGACAGCGTCAATGACGTCGTAACGGACTTGGCGCTCTTGAAGGCGATACTTCAAACGTAGTGAGAAGAAATCGTTCAGTTGCGCCTTGACTTGTTCTTTATCGGCATCATAAAGTCCTGCTTGAAGCTGAGATTCGACAACTTGTGACAAGATAGCGGCCAACGGGAGTTCAATGTTCCAATCCCCAAGAATTTGAACGACTCCTTGTGCTTGGCGACGCAACGCGAACGGGTCTTGCGAACCGCTCGGAATCATACCGATGCCAAAGAAGGCGGCAATCGAATCGAGTTTATCGGCAAGGGCGAGTGTGGCACCGGTTGCGGTCGCCGGGGACTCGTCTCCGGCAAAACGCGGCATGTAATGCTCACGGATCGCAGCAGCGACTTCTTTGTCTTCACCGTGCATTAACGCGTATTTTTCTCCCATGATGCCTTGAAGTTCTGTAAATTCATATACCATCTGACTGACAAGGTCGAACTTATGGATCTTTCCGGCCCGGGCAACTTTCGTTTCGTCCGCTTTAAAGAGCGGTGCGAGCTCGAGCGCGAGTTGCTCGACACGACGGACTTTATCCCCTGTCGTTCCGAGTTTTTCATGGAAGACGATGCGGTCGAGACGAACGAGCTGATCATCGATGTTCGTCTTCTTGTCTTCCTCGTAGAAGAAGACGGCATCGGCGAGGCGAGCCCGAATCACTTTCTCGTTCCCACGGGCGACGTTTTCGAGATGATCGGCGTTTCCGTTGCGAACGGTCACAAAATAGTTTTTCAACGTCTCTTCCACGTAGACCGGGAAGTAACGCTGATGTTCTTTCATCGTCGTGATCAATACTTCTTCCGGAAGGTCGAGGTAACTCGCATCGAACTCACCGAACAAAGCTGTCGGCCATTCGACGAGGTTTGTCACTTCTTCAAGAAGCGAACCGTCGAGCGGAACCTTCCATCCCTGATTAATCGCAAGCGACTCGATTTGACTTACGATCCGCTCGCGTCGGTCTTCGTACGAAGCGACGACGAATTCACGTTCGAGCGTCTCGGCATAGGCGCGAGGTGACGTGATCGTCACGTCCCCTTTACTTAAGAAACGATGGCCGCGTGTGACGTTGCCCGTCTTGACGCCTTCAATTTCGAAATCGATTTGGTCATCCCCGAACAAAGCGATGAGCCAACGAATCGGGCGCATATAGCGCAGGCTGCTCGTGCCCCACTTCATATTTTTCGGGAACGTCATGCCGCGGACGACATGTTCAAGCCCAGCGAGCAGGCTCATCGTCGATTGACCCGACTCATGACGGTCGGCAAATACGTACTCGACACCTTTCTCTTCAGCGAAGTAAAGGTCTTCTACAGTGAGGCCACGCCCACGTGCGAATCCGGCGGCCGCTTTCGACCAGTTGCCTTCTGCGTCTTGGGCGATCTTCTTCGCCGGTCCACGGAGTGTCTCCGTCAAATCTTGCTGTTTCTCTTCGACGTCGTGAACGAGCACGGCGAGACGGCGTGGCGTCGAATAGACAGTCACATCGCCGAAGTTGACACGGGCGTCCGTCAAGAACGCAGTCACCCGTTCTGCCAATTGTTTTTCTGAACGAAGTACGTATTGGGCTGGCAATTCTTCAAGTCCGATTTCTAGTAAAAGGTCACGCATCAAGGGCACCTGCTTTCTCTTGATTAAGGAGTGGGAAGCCGAGACGTTCCCGCTCTTCGATAAATTTGGCCGCACATGCACGGGACATGTTACGGACGCGTTGGATAAACCCGGTCCGTTCCGTCACCGAGATCGCGCCTTTCGCATCGAGAAGGTTGAACGTGTGCGAGCATTTAAGGATATAGTCATACGCCGGGAAGACGAGGTTCTCGTCAAGGGCGCGCTTCGCTTCTTTTTCATACGTGTCAAACAGCGTGAACAACATATCGACGTCTGACAGTTCGAACGTATACTTCGAATGTTCGAACTCCGGCTGATAGAAGATGTCGCCATATTTGAACCCGTCCGTCCAGACGAGGTCGAACACGCTCTCGACTTCTTGAATGTACGAGGCGAGACGCTCAAGACCGTACGTGATCTCGACGGCGATCGGGTCACACTCGATGCCTCCGACTTGTTGGAAGTACGTGAACTGAGTGATTTCCATCCCGTTGAGCCATACTTCCCAGCCGAGACCGGCTGCGCCGAACGTCGGGTTCTCCCAGTTGTCTTCGACGAAACGGATATCATGCTCAAGCGGGTTGATGCCGATGAGCTCCAAGCTTTCCAAGTAAAGTTCTTGGATGTTGTTTGGTGACGGCTTCATGATGACTTGGAACTGATGGTGTTGGTAGAGACGGTTCGGGTTTTCCCCGTAACGTCCATCCGCCGGACGACGTGACGGCTCCGTGTAGCAGACGTTCCATGGTTCTGGTCCGAGGCTTCGTAAAAACGTCATCGGGTTCATCGTCCCGGCCCCTTTTTCGACATCGTACGCCTGCATCGTCAGGCAACCTTTCGACGCCCAGAAATTTTGCAGCGTGAGAATAATTTCTTGCACGGTCATATGTTTCATATGTTGACACCTCCAAAAGTATTAAAACGACAAAAAACGCCCCTATGTGCCATGCACATAGGGACGGGATTACCCGCGGTTCCACCCTACTTGCCTCAACTTCGAGGCCACTCTTTGGATTGTGGGCGCTCCAGAATCGCCATTCACTTTTCACATGGTGCTCGGCTCCCACCTGCCCGAACTCGCTGAATCCATCGTTGAAAAGTTACTCATTTCCTTCATTGCGCACGCTATTTCATTTGTCTAATCGTAAGTTATGGTATCGAATCTTGTCGAAAAAGTCAATCATCGTTCAAGTGAAGTCGCTGCATTTGTTCGAGCACCCGCTTCGTCTTCAGACGCAAACCGCTATATGAGTCCATGTACGCATCAAACAGCTGCCTGAGGAGCAGGCGCGTCTCTTTCGTGAGCGGAACGTTCGTGAACTCGGAAAGCTCATGACGGCTCATCCAGTACAGGAGTTTCGCCAGCCGTTCACTCATCCGAATCGAGCCTTCCTCGTTATGGCGCGAGCAAAGAAAACCGCCGGCCGTCACCGAGAAGTACATCGGGTCGGTCACGTCGTTACAGCGGATGCATCCGGTCAATACCGGGGCGACGCCGAGCAAGTGGAGGATCCGCAATTCAAAGTGATGGGTGATCACGTCCGGATCCATTCCGGCGTTCAGTGCCTGGAGCGCATCATTCAACACCCGGTAGAGCGGCCGGTTCGGGACGCGGTCCTCAACGGTGCGATCGACGAGTTCGAGCAAGTACATCGCATATGCCATCCGGTCCACATCTTTCCGAACTTCCGGATAAGACGTGATGACATCGGACGACTTCAACTGTCCGAGTCCCCGGCTCGCCGGAAAGATGTAGACCGCCTCGACGAACGGTTGACTCGATGCATGGAGCCGACTGCCCGGTTTTTTCGCACCTCGGGCCATGACGGCGACTTTCCCGAGCTCTTCGGTGAACAGTGTCACGACTTTGTTCGATTCACCGTAATTGACGGTACGGACAACGATGCCGGTGACTTTTTGCAACATGGCTCAATACTCGTCGTCGCGGAAGCCCAGGTCGCGAAGCTGACCCATCTTATTACGCCAATCTTTTTGTACTTTCACCCAAAGGTTCAAGTACACTTTCGTACCGAGGAGCATCTCGATGTCTTGACGGGCTTCCGTACCGATCTCACGAAGCATCGTCCCTTTTTTACCGATGACGATTCCTTTTTGCGAATCCCGCTCGACCATGATGACGGCTTCGACGTCGACCATTTCCGAGTCTTTCCGCTTCTTAATCGATTCGATGGCGACCGCGATCGAATGCGGTACTTCATCACGTGTCTTATGGAGTACTTTTTCGCGAATCAGTTCGGAAATGATGAACCGTTCCGGATGATCGGTCACTTGGTCGGCCGGGTAGTACATCGGGCCTTCCGGGAGCAACTTCTTAATTTCGCCGATAAGTGGTTCGACGTTGTTGCCCTGTAGCGCCGAGATAGGCACGTATGCGGCAAAGTCTAATTTGTCTTTATACTGCTCAATGACCGCCGGGATCTCATCCGGGTGAATCATGTCAATCTTGTTCATGACGAGGACGATTGGGGTATCGAGACCTTTTAACTTCTCGATGATGAAATCGTCTCCCGCACCGCGCGGTTCCGTCACGTTTACCATGAACAGGATGGCGTCGACTTCACGCAAAGCGTTCGTCGCGACTTTCATCATGAAGTCACCGAGACGATGCTTCGGTTTGTGAATCCCCGGCGTATCGATAAAGATGATTTGGGCATCATCTGTCGTGTACACGCCTTGTACTTTATTTCGAGTCGTTTGCGGCTTGTCTGACATGATCGCAATCTTTTGTCCGATGACACGGTTTAAAAATGTTGATTTCCCGACGTTCGGGCGACCGATAATCGAGACGAAACCTGATTTAAAATCTTCTTGATACATAGTGCACCTGCTTTCTAATTGTCTTGACTGAGAACGCGCCCGTTCACACGAGCGCGAGAAGATACGGTAAAAAAATGACGAGTGCCGTCACGGCCGCGCCGAACGAGGCGATGAGAACGGCACCGGCGGCCACGTCTTTCGCTTGTTTGGCGAGTGGTTTCACGTCGCTCGTCACAAGGTCGACCGTCCGTTCGACAGCCGTATTCAATAATTCTAGCGAAATGACGAGAATGATCCAACCAAATAGCAATAAATTCTCCATCGAAGTCGTCTCGAGCCAGATGGCGAAAATACCGACGAGGAGGCTCGCTATGAGATGAATCCGCATGTTCCGTTCGGTCCGCGCCGCGTGCAAGATTCCTTGCACGGCGAACCAGAACGGTCTCACACCTCGCCTCGTTTCAGCTCAAAGTGCGCGAGCACTTCTTCTTGCCGTGCGGTCATTTCCGCCTCATCTTCCGGCGTCATATGGTCGTAACCGAGGAGGTGCAAAAAACCGTGAATCGCCAAGAAACCGAGTTCTCGTTCAAACGAGTGACCGTAGTCCGCCGCTTGTTCCCGGCAACGTTCGACCGAAATGACGAGATCGCCGAGAAGACGTGGCTCGTCTTCGTCGAGCAAAAAATCCATCTCGTCTTCCCCCATCTCATCGAACGCGAAACTGATCACGTCTGTCGGGGCATCTTTGCCGCGCCAGTCCCGGTTGATTTCTTGAATCAAATCGTTCGTCAAGAACGTGACCGAGAGTTCACTCGGTTCCTCGACGTCTTCTTCTTTCGCGGCGTGGACTAAAATTGCTTCGACAAGCTCGCGTTGTGCGCTCGTCAATAGCTCATGTTCATCGTTCGAGATGATTTGCATGGATGTCGCCTTCTTTCTTTAGTTCTGGATATTCGATGCGTTCATGGAAAAGGCCGGTTAACGTTTCACAAGCACTCTCACCGACACGCCATACTTCTTTTGTCGTCAAATCACAATCTTCAAACTGACCATCTTGCAGCTTGTCACGAATGATACCGTTGACGAGCTGGCGGATGCGATCGGGTGTCGGTTGTTTTTGTGACCGGACCGCGGCCTCAATTGAGTCGACGATCATGACGACGGCCGCCTCGCGCGTTTGCGGCTTCGGTCCCGGATAGCGGAAACGTGACTCCGAGATATCTCGTGTCTCTTTTGCTTTGACGTAGAAGAACTTCAGCAGTGACGTACCGTGATGTTGTTCGGCGATGTCAATAATCTCTTGCGGCAGCTTATAGCGCCGAAGAAGATCGGCCCCGTCATACGGGTGGGCCATGATGATATCGGCCGACTCTTCCGGGGTGAGACGATCGTGGGGGTTGACCCCGTTCTGCTGATTCTCGATGAAATGAAGCGGGCGTTCGGTCTTGCCAAGGTCGTGATAATAACTCGCCACGCGGGCTAGCAGGCCATCGGCCCCAATCGCCTCACACGCTGACTCGGCCAAGTTGGCGACCATCATGCTGTGGTGGTACGTACCCGGAGCCTCCATCAACAACTTCCGCAGGAGCGGATGGGTCGGACTCATCAGTTCGACGAGGCGACCGGATGAGAGGACCCCGAACCACGGTTCGAGGAACGGTAAGAAGCCGAACGTGAGCACAATCGATAGCAGCGCGCTCACGACCGCGAAACCAGAAAGGTAAGCAGCCATCTCCCATGTCACTTGCGTGTTTCGTAAGAACAACAAGGCGAGCACCATGATGATGTTGATGATGCCGAGCAACACGCCCGACAAGAAGAGCCGCTTTCGCTGGATCTTCGGTTCGACCAAAAAGACGGCGAGGAAGCTGCCGGCCGCAAAATAAACGACCGTCATGAAACTCGTATTTTGCCCATAACTGACGACGATGGCCCCAGCCACCATCGTGATGAGCGCCGAAGCGAGCGCGACCCGTTCATCAACCAAAATCCGCAGCAACAACACGACGAACGCCGTCGGTGCGAGGACGTAGGCGTATGTCGTAAATTCCAGCCCGACATAGCCGACCCCGAAAAAGAGACCTAATTGAAACAAGAGCAGCCCATATACGGTAATCAATATTTTAGGTCGCAGCAACAACTGTTGAATCTTCGAGCGGATGAGCATGAACAAGAAACCGGCCGTCAATAACCCACTCAACAAGTACGCCCCGAACAGAGGCGCAAACGAGCGGTTCGGGTCGATCGCCCCCGTCAACTCGAGCTTACGATAAATCTCACGCGTGACGACTTCTCCTTGGTTGACGAGAAGCTGTCCTTCTTGAATGATGACCGGGTCGACGGCATCGACCGCTTCTTGCTCTTTTTGTCGCGTCGCTTCCGAGTCGAACACATAGTTCGGGACGATCAGTTGATCGCTTAAACTCTTTGCGATCGTCCGGAACTCGAGTGAGAGCGGAGACTGGTCGAGGACCGTGGCCGCACGGTCCCGAGCGTCGGCAATCGACTCTGAACTCGTCTCGATCCGATTGGCCATCACTTCTTGAAGCGCCGTCACCGTGACGTCCTCGACGGTGCGTCGTGTGTTCTCGTTGGCTTGCAACAACGCCCCCAACTCATCGTCACCGAGAAACCCGTTCGCTTCTGTCGAATTGAGCCGGTTTTTGATCTCGGATAACTCCGTCTCGTCATCGGTATTCTCAAACGCCGCGAAAAGTTGTTCGACTTTCGCGATTTGTTGATCGGCGAACTCGCGACGGAGCGAGAACTGACTGCCGACGGCGTTCGTCGCTTCTTGCCTCAACCGTTCGGTCGCCACCCGGTCTTCGATCGTGATCGGCGAACGGATGTCTTGTTCCGCGATGCCGAGCGGTTCGACACTAATGATGGACGGGCGCACTGTAAAGTATAATATCGCTCCAAGGATGAGGAAGAAGACGATAGAAATCGTCGCGACCGTCCAGTGACGTGCTTGCTGCATCAGCGCCCCCCCTTTCGTCATGTGATATCTGTGCTATAGGCGTTAATGATTTTTTTCACGAGCGGATGACGAACGACGTCGGAGGCCGTGAAGTGTTCGAAATGAATCCCATCGACCCCTTCAAGCAAACGTAACGCCTCTTGCAGTCCTGACGCTTTTCCTTTCGGCAAGTCGACTTGCGTCAAGTCGCCGGTGACGACCATTTTCGACCCGAAACCGAGCCGGGTCAAAAACATCTTCATCTGTTCTTTCGTCGTGTTCTGCGCCTCATCTAAAATGACGAACGCGTCTTCTAGCGTCCGTCCCCGCATATAGGCGAGCGGTGCGACTTCGATCGTCCCGCGCTCGAGCAGGCGGTTCGTCTGTTCAACCCCATACACGTCAAACAAGGCGTCATAAAGCGGACGCAAATATGGATCGACTTTCTCTTTCAAGTCGCCTGGCAAGAAGCCTAAGTTCTCTCCAGCCTCGACGGCCGGCCGAGTCAAAATGATTCGTTTCACTTGACCTTCTTTCAACGCCCGAACCGCCAAAACGACGGCCAGATACGTTTTCCCCGTCCCGGCCGGACCGATCCCGAATACGAGGTCGTGCCTTTCGATGGCGCGGACGTAACGGCTTTGTCCGACCGTTTTCGCTCGAATCGGTTTCCCTTTATTCGTCGTGAAGACGACGCGCTCATAATGCTCGATCAGCTCGTCTCCTTTACCGACTTTAATATGTTGAATGACGCTGATCGCATCGCTCTCGTTCAGACGAGCCCCTTTTTTAACGAGTTGCTGCAACGTCTTGATGACGGTCTTTGTCAACTCGAGCGTGTCCGCTGAATCTGCTTGAATGATCAACTCTTCTCCCCGAGGTGTCAAAGCGACAGAAAGTTCTGCTTCGATGGCTTCAAACACTTCATCTTTTGGACCGAGGAGTGCTTGCGCTTCGTTCGCATGTTCCATGACGAACGGAATTTTATCAGTCATAATCAATGGAATGTAGTCCCCCTCTTGAATAGTTTGTTCCTTCTTTACTTTAGCACTATCAAGCCGTCCGTGAAAGAAAGACCGTCTTTTCGAACAGACAAAAAAGCAGTGGCCGTCAGAACCGACCTCGACGGGCTAGATTTGAGAATCCAGCGCGGTGAGGCGATTCGACAGGCACTGCCATAGTCAGCGTCGGCGTTTTGAGACCGGTGGCTGAATGATTTCACTCCAGATGACCGCTTGTCGCACTTGATTCATCGACATACGCGGCGACCGCGACGGACGTTTCTGTTCCACTTCGGTGAGCGATGGAATCTTCACCGTTTGCTCGAATTCCGAACTCACTTTTGGTGAACGTTCTGGCGCCTTCGGGGCGTGACGGTTTGGGTCGAACATGCGACCTTCTGCCGGTTTTTCGACAGGGGTCGCGACACGACGACGCAACGTCTGCCCTTGTTTCGGCTCGTCAAGCGAACCTTCCACTTCTTTCATCATATCGCCGACCGTATCGAGATAACGTTTCAAGTCCGAACTCGGCGGACGTTCTCCCGTCGTCGACGATGATTTCTCTATCCGTTTCATGACCGCCGAGGCGATCCCGAATGCGGCGAGAAGTAAGATCCATAATCCATCCATATCGATTACTCTCTATTGTCAGATTCGACTGGGTGACCGATCGCTTTGCGCATGTCTGTATCGGCTTGGACGTTCAAGTAGTTGACGTAGTCCATAACGCCGAGCTTGCCGTGGCGGAGTGCCTCGGCCATCGCGAGCGGTACTTCGGCTTCGGCCGCGACAACTTTCGCGCGCATCTCTTCAACCGACGATTTCATCTCTTGTTCGCGAGCGATCGCCATCGCGCGGCGCTCTTCCGCTTTCGCTTGGGCAATCTTTTTGTCGGCTTCGGCTTGGTCCGTTTGAAGCACCGCACCGATGTTTTTACCGATATCGATGTCCGCGATGTCGATCGAGAGAATTTCGAACGCTGTTCCTGAATCGAGACCTTTCGTCAACACCGTACGCGAAATCAAGTCTGGGTTTTCGAGAACGTGTTTATGGTTGTGCTGCGAACCGATCGTCGAGACGACACCTTCACCGACACGGGCGATAATCGTCTCTTCACCGGCACCACCGACGAGGCGGTCGATGTTGGCACGTACTGTGATCCGAGCTTTCGCTTTCACTTCAATCCCATCCATCGCCACACCGGCGATGAACGGCGTCTCAATCACTTTCGGATTGACCGACATTTGAACGGCTTCTAGCACGTTACGACCTGCGAGGTCGATGGCTGCCGCCCGCTCAAACGTTAATTCAATGTTGGCGCGGTGAGCCGCGATCAACGCGTTGACGACACGGTCGACGTTACCACCAGCAAGAAAGTGACTCTCGAGCTGGTTCGTGTTTAATCCGATACCGGCCTTAACTGCTTTAATGAGCGGGTTGACGATTTTTGATGGGACGACGCGACGGAGACGCATCCCGACGAGCGTGAAAATCGAGACGTGGACGCCTGCCGCGAACGAGCTAATCCATAATCCTACCGGTACGAACGTGAAGAATACCGCTAGGGCAATCAAACCTCCACCTGAGATGAGTAACGTGGTCAATAGTTCTGGTGTCATTCTGTTACATCCTCCTTCGGCTCTACAAAGCTTCGGACGACGACGCGTCCTGAATCCACTTTATACACCTGAATTTTAGTTTGTTGATCGAGATAGCTACCCTCTGTCACGACATCGATTCGTTCTCCTTCAATCTCAGCGGTACCCGCTGGACGAAGTGGTGTCAACGTGACGCCGACCTTACCGAGCAAACTTTGTTTGTCAGCGTGTGACAAGTACCCTTTTTCTGACGACGTCGAGTCCGTCAAAATCAAGCCCTTGTACATGAGCGACCGATTCGATTGCAAACGTCGGTACGCCCAAAATCCAAGTCCGGCAACGATGGCCGTGGCCAAACCGAGCGATAGCCACAGCTGGCCGATCGTGGCGCCTGCCATAATCAGACTGGCGACGACCGCCCCTATACCAAGCACTCCAAACAATCCAAAACCGGCAACGAACACTTCAATTCCAAGAAGGACGACTCCGACGAAAAAAACTGTCAGAATCACTCCGAGACCAAATGTCATCGTATTGCTACCCCCTTCCAAATAAAAAGCTACCTCTTATCTCTAGTGTATACGAAACGAGATTGAATGTGGTTTCAGAATACGCAAAAAAAGGCAGAATCTTTTGGAATTTCCAAAAGACACTGCCAATTCATTAGTTCGTCAATTGTTGTTTGACAATTCGGTTCACAAGACCACCGTCTGCCTTGCCTTTAACTTGAGGCATGACGACGCCCATCACCTTACCCATATCAGACGGACCCGCCGCGTTCGTCTCGGCAATAGCTGCCTTGACGATCGCGGTGACATCCTCTTCAGAAAGCTGTTCAGGCATATAGGCCTCTAGCACGACAATCTCGTCAGCAACTTTAGAAGCAAGATCTTCACGACCAGCGCTTTCGAATTCTCGGAGGGAGTCTCTGCGCTGTTTCATCTCTCGGTTGAGCACCGTGAGTTCCTCTTCCTCGGTAAGATCTTGTCGGCCAAATTTGATAGCCTCATTTTGGAGCGACGCTTTCACCATCCGGATCGTCGTGAGACGATCTTTTTGTTTGGCGCGCATGGCTTGCTTCATGTCGTCCGTCAAGCGTTCTTGAAGACTCATGAGCCAACACCCTTTCTACAAAAGAAACTGAAATTAGAATTTCTTACGCTTACGCGCAGCTTCTGATTTCAATTTGCGTTTTACGCTTGGCTTTTCGTAGTGACGACGTTTACGAACTTCGGCAAGAGTGCCGTCTTTCGAAACACCGCGTTTGAAACGACGAAGAGCGTCTTCAAGCGATTCGTTTTTACGGACACGAGTTTCCACTAGTTTTCCCTCCCTCCGAATTACACGACTAAGGAAACGTGTTTCACACGTCATAACATATTATAGTGAAATTAATTCGTAAGGTCAACCACTAGTTATTAATAGTCGCTATCTGAACGACCGCCTGTGACGATGGCGATTCCAGCCGAAGCACCGATGCGTGTCGCGCCGGCATCAATCATTGCTTTCGCGCCTTCGAAGTCACGGACACCGCCAGAAGCCTTCACACCGACATCAGGTCCGACCGTCTCACGCATAAGTTGAATATCTTCAACCGTCGCTCCACCTGTCGAGAAGCCCGTTGACGTCTTCACAAAATCCGCGCCTGCTTTGACAGACAATTCAGCCGCTTTCTTAATTTCTTCTTTCGTAAGGAGACACGTCTCGAAGATCACTTTGACGAGCGTACCGTTCGCCGCTTCGACAACCGCACGAATGTCGCGTTCAACGAGGTCGAAGTCGCCGTCTTTCATCGCACCGATGTTGATGACCATGTCGACTTCGTCCGCACCTTTGGCGATCGCGTCCTTCGTTTCAAACGCCTTCACTTCTGGCGTATTGGCTCCGAGTGGGAATCCGATGACCGTACAAACTTTTACCTCGTCATCTGACTTGAGCTGTTCAGCCGCGTAAGCTACCCATGTCGGGTTGACACAGACGCTAGCGAACTTGTATTCGAGCGCCTCTGCACAAAGTTTCGTAATCTGGTCTTTCGTTGTCTCAGCCTTCAAAGCTGTGTGGTCGATATAACGTGCTAATTCCATCGTTAAATTCCTCCTTCGATCAATTAGTCTGACATATAGGTCTGACATCTAACATATTATCATGTTTCTTTCCTTTGTAACAGCTTTCATTTATATGAGTTGACGCCGTTTTCTCGTCTGGACCCAACTGTTCCAACTGAAGAAAAAGATGGCGACCCATATACATGTGAACGCGAAGATATGATATGCCGTGAACGGTTCATGATATAAGATGACGCCGATGGCAAGACTGAGCGTCGGGGCGATGAACTGCAGGAAACCGACGAGCGTGAACGGGATGTGCTGGGCCCCGTAACCGAACAATAAGAGCGGCAACGCGGTCATGACCCCCGTGCCGAGAAGGGCGAGCCAAATGACTGGTGACGTCGTCAACGTGAGTGTCTCGCGCGACGCCTCAAACCCAAGGAATAGGATCGCGACCGGGACGACAGCGAGCGTCTCGATCCCGAGACTGACCGTCGAGGCGAGCGGACGTCGCTTCTTCACCAACCCGTAAAAGCCGAACGTGCTCGCCAGTACGAACGCGATCCAAGGGAACGACCCGTACCCGAACGTCAAGACGAGCACACCGACCGCCGCCACGCCGACGGCGAGCCATTGGACACGGTTTAATGATTCCCGAAATACGAGCACCCCTAACACCATGCTGACGAGCGGATTGATGTAATAGCCGAGTGACGCCTCGATGATATAACCGTTGTTGACGGCCCATATGTAGACAAACCAGTTCGCACTGACGATAAACCCGTTCAACATGAATGCGTTTCGTGTCGCCCGGTGCCTGAGCGCATAATTGAATTCTGTCCATTGTTTCGTCCACTTTAAGACGAGCAAGATGAAGAGAAACGACCAGACGATCCGGTGCGCGAGGATTTGACTGCTCGGGATCTCTTGTAGAAACTTCCAATAAATCGGGAGGACCCCCCACATGACGTACGCGCCGACTGTGGTCATGACTCCTTTATTCAACATATTCACCTGCCCTCTCATTCAATTAACGTCAGTTTAGTCGATGCGTTATCGACATTCAACACATTTCTTTCATATTATACACGACAAAAAGAGGCGTGCCGAAAGCAGCGCCTCTCTTGTTTGTTCCTTTAGTTTGAAATCGTCGCGACGGATGCGAGCGCTCGTTCTAAATCTTCAATCAAATCAGCCACATCCTCAAGACCGACGGAGATGCGGACGAGCCCATCCGTAATCCCAAGCTCAAGGCGTCGTTCCGGAGGGATGGACGCGTGGGTCATCCGTGCTGGGACACTAATCAAACTCTCGACCGCGCCAAGACTTTCCGCGAGCGTGAAGTAATGTGTCTTCGCGACGATGAGTTCTGCCGCTTCGGCCGATCCGACGTCAAACGCGATCATCCCGCCAAATCCACGTGCTTGTGACGTATGCACGCGCTTCGCTTCATCGCTTGCGACGCTCGGGTGCAATACGCGTCCGACCGCCTCATGTTTTGTCAAAAAGTCGACGAGCGCGAGTGCGTTCGATTCGATTTCTTCCATCCGGACGGCAAGTGTCTTGATGCCACGGACGACTAGGAAGCTATCCTGTGGTCCAAGGACGGCGCCGACCGAGTTTTGGAGGAACGCCAAGTCCTCACCGAGTTCTTCGGTCCGAGAAACGACGAGCCCTGCGACGACGTCACTATGGCCACCTAAATACTTCGTCGCACTGTGGAGCACGTAATCCGCTCCGAACTCGATCGGATTTTGGAAATACGGCGTCATGAACGTGTTGTCGACGACGAACAACGTGTCTGCCTCATCCGCGATTTGACGCATCTGCTTCAAATCGGTGACGTTCAAGAGCGGGTTCGTCGGCGTCTCGACGTAAATCATTTTCGTGTTCGGTTGAAGCGCGGCACGGACCGCCGTTTCATCGGCCGTATCGACAAAAGATGCCTCCAGGCCAAGTGATTGAAAGACTCGATTGAATACACGGTACGTTCCCCCATATACGTCAGAACCGACGATGACGTGGTCCCCAGATTTTAAGAGCATCAAAATCGTCGATACTGCCGCCATCCCTGAGGCGAACGCGAATCCGCGTGCCCCGCCCTCGATGTCCGCGATCAGCGTCTCGAGCGCTGTACGCGTCGGGTTGGCGGTACGTGAATACTCATACCCTTCCCGCAGATTCCCGATTCCGTCTTGTTTGTACGTGCTCGTTTGATAGATGGCCGGTGTGACGGCCCCAGTGAGCGGGTCGGTCGTTTTACCGCCGTGAATGAGTGCTGTTTTTGTACGCATGTTCTGCCTCCTCGACTATCCCTTGACTTAAATATCGTTCCACACTATCCGGCAAAATCGTGACGATCACGCCGTCTGTCATTTGATTGGCTTCTTTGACGCATGCCGCGATGGCAGCGCCCGATGAACTACCGATGAGAAGACCTTCACGTTTGGCCATATGGGCGACGTAGTAAAACGCTTCCTCATCTGTAATCGTATAGATGCCGTCCACGTATGTTTCGTCTAGGAAGACGGGCCACGATTCGACACCGATTCCTTCGGTCTTATGCGGACCAGGAGCGCCACCGTTCAAGATCGATCCTTCTGGCTCGACGACGATCGTTTTCGTACCGTTCGGTCGAAGCGTTTTCGCGACACCCGTGAACGTCCCCCCGGAACCTGCTCCCGCAATGAATACGTCAATGTGCGGAATGTCGTGCAGCAATTCCAAGGCGAGCGTTTCGACGTACGCGTCCGGATTGTCCGGGTTCGAGAATTGTTCCGGCAAATACGCGTCGTGCTCAAGTGCCAGCGCTTTCGCTCGTTCAATCGCGCCTTTCATACCAAGTTCTGTCGGCGTGTTGATGACGGTCGCCCCGAGCAGGCGCATAAGCGCCTGTTTTTCTTGACTGAACTTTTCTGGGGTGACCGTCATCAGGTTAATCCCGAACTTTTGACAGGCGAGCGCTAGTCCGATCCCTGTATTCCCAGCGGTCGGTTCGACGACCATCCCCCCGCGTTTAAGTTGTCCCCGCTCGATGGCGCGCTCAATCAACTGAAGGCCGAGCCGATCTTTCACGCTCCCGCCAGGATTTCGCATTTCCATCTTGCCGAACACTTTGACACCTTTCGGGATAGGTAACGTCGTCAACTCGATCAGCGGGGTATGTCCGACGAGCTCATACACATCCCGGACGATCATTTACGCCTCGTCCTTGAAGATGATGTGCCATTCGTCACGCTTCGCTAGCATATCGGCCGCGAGCTTTTTCGCGCCCTCAAAATCGTGATGGTTCGCGCTTCCGCATTGAATCGGGTTTTGCGCCGGTAACTCCGTCGCGTTCGCAGCGTCGCGGAGCGTCGCTTCGACGAGGTCGAGCATCGCTTCGTAATCCCCATCGTTGAGCATCGTCCAATAGAAGCCTGTCTGGCAACCCATCGGCGATACATCGATAATTTGATTCGAATGGCTGCGGCTGTTTTCAGCAATCAAATGCTCGAGCGAGTGGACGGCCCGCATCGGCATGAGCCCCTCGTTCGGTTGAATGAAGCGGATGTCATATTTATAAATCGTATCGGCCGTTCCTTTCTTCACTCCGGCTAAACGGACGTAAGGCGCTTGTACTTTTGTATGGTCTAAGTTAAAGCTTTCGACTTTATAACTTTTCATGATTGCGTTCCTCCTGATTGTTTCGTGGCTACGACGAGCCAAACGAATTTGTTTTTCTGTTCCATCTGCACAGCGTATCCGTTGTCTTCTAAAATCGAGCGGATCGTGTCTGTGTACGGATAATACTCGCGATTCAAATCTTCTACCAAGTCAGTGAAACCTTGCGATACGGCCCAATCGATGATTTCCGTTCGTGCCTCGACAGACGCGAACATCGTGTCGAGCAGGACGAAGCGAGGGGAATCGAGGTCGTTGACGTAACTCTCGATTGCCTGACGTTTTTCGTCGTCCGTCAAATGGTGGAACGCGTAGGACGATACAATCGAATCAACGCGTTGCTCGGCCGGGTAGTTCAAGAAGTCGCCCGTCTCCACTTCAATCCCGAGCTTTTGAACCGCGACCTCCCGCATCTCATCAGAAGGCTCGATCGCAATCAACTCGTGCTGTTTTAGAATACGGGCACTCAAATTACCTGTCCCGACGCCAAACTCCATGACGCGCCCTTCTAACTGCTCAACGACCTCGTCAAGCATCGTGTCGTATCCGGCGAACACTTCTTTATATTGTTCGTCGTGCCCGCTCACTGTCTCATCGTACTGCGACGCCCATTCTTTGAAGATTTCCATGAACTGAAGCCCCATCGATTCACCTCATCCTTTTTATTCCGACTATGTTGATATGTTTTATATGAATTCTATACACCGACAATACCAACTTTCCAAAAAAATCTCAAGTGAATTGTTTTTGAATGAGATGAATTTTTAGTTTTTTTCACACTAAATGAAAAAAGACCTACCTCGCCGATGGAGAGGTAGGTCAAAAGTAATTGTCAGAATTTTTTAATTTGTTCAAATTCATTACCCTATCGTTTAAAAAAATACAGGATTTATCATCGTTATTCCGCTATGATTTTCCACAAATGGATTAAATCATTTAAAAATTGATTGGAGGACATCATTTTGCCACAACCTAAGTTTTACGTAAACGTATCCCTCGCGACGTGCCTCGCGTTGACGCCAGGCCTACTCGGTCTCGGTGCTGAACCTGTACTCGCGAAACCATCTGTGAAACAAAGTATCGAAGTCACGGACAAGCAAGAAAAAGTACGCGTCGTCGTCGAGCTTATCGGCGCCCCTGCCATCGAGCAAGCGAAACAAAAAGGAAAGAAGTTTAACGCCCTCACGAAAACAGAGAAAGACCGGGCCCACGGTCTCGTCAAAGCGGAACAAAAGAAAGCGAAAGATGCGATTTCAAAAAAAGGTGTGAAAGCTGAGCCGATCGAAGAATTCACGACCGTGTTCAACGGCTTCAGTACGTTCATGACGACGTCAGACATTCAAAAAGTCGAGGCGTTACCTGAAGTTGCCGCCATCCACCTCGTCAACGAATATGAGCGTCCGGAAGTGAAGCCTGACATGGTGACGAGCAACGGCATGGTCCAATCGCAACAAACATGGGGCGACTACGGTTATACGGGTGAAGGAACGATTGTCGCCGTCATCGACACAGGCGTCGACGCGGACCACCGCGACTTCCGATTGAGCGACCGCTCAAAAGCCGAGCTATCCGAATCAGAAGTAGCGTCCGCTGTTACCGACTTCGGTTTGGCAGGTGCCTACATAAACGATAAAGTTCCATACGCCTACAACTACTACGATGAGAACGATGACATCCGCGACGATTCACCGGGCGCCTCGATGCACGGGATGCACGTCTCCGGCACGGTCGCCGCGAACGGGGATGAAGCGACCGGTGGCTTGAAAGGTGTGGCGCCGGAAGCACAAGTACTCGGTCTTAAAGTGTTCAGTAATGACCCGAACTACGCTTCGACTTACGGGGACATCTATATTAAAGCGATCGACGATGCCATCAAACTTGGTGCCGACGTCATCAACATGAGCCTCGGTTCGACGGCAGGGTTCGTCAGTGCGGATTCGCCAGAACAACAAGCCGTCCAGCGCGCAGTCGACAACGGTGTGTTCATGTCGATCTCGGCAGGAAACTCGGCCTACTTCGGAAACGGCTACGACTTGCCTTACGCCAATAACCCGGACACGGGCGTCGTCGGTGCCCCGAGTGTCAGCTCCGCCTCGACATCGGTCGCCTCTCTCGAGAACGACCAAATCCAACTCGACGCCTTCTCGGTCCGTTCAGGCGAGAAGACCGAGAAAATCGGTTGGAAGAAACAAGACGGACCTGCATTTTCAAACGGCGAATATGATATCGTCTACGTCGGCGACGGTCAGCCTAGCCAATACGTCGGCAAAGACGTCAAAGGGAAGATTGTCGTTGCTGTTCGCGACGGTGCCTACTTCTACTCGAACATCCAACTGACGGCCGAAGCGCAAGGCGCGGCCGGAGTTATCGTGCGAGGCGCGGTCGGTCATGGTGACTACGTCAGCATGGCGCTCGCCAACCCAAAAATTCCGATGGCCTCCCTCAGCATTAAAGACGGGAACGAGTTACGCGACCGTCTCGTCGCTGGCGAACAGATGCGCATCGGGTTCAACGGGGACCGTATTAGCGTCGCCAACCGCGCGGCCGGCGCCTTATCGAACTTCACATCGTGGGGCGTGACGCCAAACCTTGACTTCAAACCTGAAATCTCGGCTCCAGGCGGTCAGATTTTCTCGACGCTCAACGATAACCAATACGGGCTCATGAGCGGGACGTCGATGGCAGCCCCTCACGTCGCAGGCGGAGCCGCCCTCGTCCTTCAACGTGTCGACGAACAGTTTGTTCTCGACGGCGTCGACCGGGTCACGATGGCGAAGAACTTGTTAATCAACACGTCGAAAGCCGTGACCGACATCGGTCCATACAACCAACAATTGAAACAAAACATCCCGTACACGCCACGTCGTGGTGGAGCCGGCTTGATGCAATTGCATGCCGCCGTCTCGACTCCGGCCGTCGCTTACGAGAAAACGTCGAAAGAAGCGAAAGTCGCACTGAAAGAATTGAACCGCAGTAAAGCGACGTTCACGCTTGTCGTCGAGAACTTGTCGAACGAAGCCGTCTCGTACGACGTGTCGTCGTCACTCCAGACTGACCTCGCAATCGAGCGCACGGCAGGTGTCATTCAAAACGCGATGGAAGCCCAGCCGCTTCAAAACGCGACAGTGACGATCAATGGTAAACGTGTGAACGCTGTGAAGCTAAAACCGAAGCAAAAGACAGAAATCAAAGTCGCTGTCGATGTCTCGAAAGCACAAGTGTTGAACCCGAAAACGTTGAGCGGCCTCGTGGCAGCGAAAGACGTGTTCGAGAACGGCTACTTCGTCGACGGCTTCGTCCGCTTGACCGATTCGAAAGGATCAGAAGGCAACCCGGACCTCGTCGTGCCATTCGTCGGATTCGAAGGCGACTGGGGCAAAGCACCGATCTTCGATGCATCGGTGTATGAGTCGGGATCGTTCTACGAAACGGCAGGAATGGTTGATCAGACCGGGAATTACCTAGGCGTGAACCTCGATAATTCATTGAACTTCGATTCGATCGCCTTCTCTCCGGACGGTGATGGAGTGAAAGACGCAGCCACACCGGTGTTCTCGTTGCTCCGAAACGCCAAAGACGTCAAATATCGCATCGTCGACGAAGCTGGCAACGTCGTCCGTACGCTCCGTCAAGACGATGAGTTACGCAAAAACTACTTCGACGGCGGACGCAACACACCGTACTACTATTCAGCCGACTACAAGTGGGACGGTCAGTTGAACGGGAAACCAGCTCCGGCCGGAAAGTACTTCTATGAGATCGAAGCAAGCATCGATTACATGAAAAAAGAGGCACAAAAACTTCGCTTCCCAGTCAAAGTCGACTACACGGATCCGACGTTCACAGCGAAATGGCTTCAAGACAGTTTGGCCGTCCAAGCAAAAGACGACTTCGCCGGCGTACGCTCGGTCGAGTATCTCGTCAACGGCAAAGCGGTCGCCACGTCGATGAACGCCTCGGCGTCGCACACGTTCGCCTCACTTAGCGAGACGGATAACGTCAGCGTGCGCGTCACCGACCACGCCGGTAACAGTACGACGAAAGCGGTCGCTTATTCGACAGACGCGGAGAAACCTGGAGTTTTCTTGACCGCGCCGCTCGCGCTCGCACCGTATGCGACTTCGGTCATCCCGATCTCAGGATCGATCCAAGACGCATCGGCCATCCAGTCGTTCCAAGTCGACGGCATTGATGTCCCGCTCACGTTCAACGAATCGACGAAGCGTTACGACTTCAACACGACGCGGACGTTTGTCGACGGTGTCCATAAACTGCGTTTCGTCGCGGAGGACGCGGCCGGCAACGTCGCCAATTTCCAACGGACGATCTTCGTCGATGCGACACCGGCGACGATCTCGTTCGGGAAGCTTCCTAAAAATATTAATAAAAATCAACAGACCGTCCGCTTAGACGTGACGGTGAAAGACAACTTTGACGAAGTGAAACTTCTCGTCAACGGAGATTTGAAGTTCAGCCAAGCACTTAAGGCGCCGTATGAGATGCGTCCATTCTCACGGACCGAGACGCTCACGTTGCCTGTCGTTTCAGGCGAAAACACGTTCACGTTCGAGGCGGTCGACCTCGCGGGGAACGTCACGAAAGAGACGATCACCTTGACGAAGAAATAAAAAAACAGCTCTTGCCGCACGCGGCAAGAGCTGTTTCACGTCAATTCGAGCGCATAGGAGATGGCAGCGAGCGCATAGAGCGGCGCCGTCTCCGAGCGAAGGATTCGGGGACCGAACGCACATGCGACTCCACCTTGTTCTATCCATCCGGCCACTTCGTCCACGTCGAATCCGCCTTCGGGACCGACGATGACAAGAAGACGCGCCTCGGGTTTTAGTGTCTGCAGGATTGTGGCAAATGACGACTGTTCACCGTCTTTCGCCGATTCCTCATAGGCGAGCACGACGGCATCATATGCCTTGAGCTGTCCTGACAACTCTCGTGAGCTGATATAAGAACACGTCGGGACGACGGCGCGGTACGATTGTTCGGCCGCCTCCTGCATGATCTTTTGAAGGCGTTCGACTTTCTTCGGTGCTTTTTTCACGTCCCACTTCGCGACAGAGCGCTTCGACTCGAAGAGCAGCAAGTGATGCAAACCGAGTTCGGTCGCTTTTTGCGCGACGAGTTCGACTTTGTCGCCTTTCGGGAGCGCGTAAGCAAGCGTCACGTCGATCGGCAGTTCGGTCGTCGCCCGCCGCTTCTCAATCACACGCGCCATCCCCGATTTCTTATCGAGCGTCACCACCTCGGCCACGTATTCATATCCGGTCCCATCCAAGAGCACAAGTTGATAGCCTGGGCTTTCCCGAAGCACCGTGCCGATATGATGGGCGACGTCCGCTGGCAGTGCGACGAGGTCATGCGCGAACGCGTCACGGTTTAGAAAGTATCGTTGCATGCCCTCACCCCTTTTTCGCGATGATGGCAACCCAATCTTCCATGACCCGTGTCTCTTCGATCATGAACCCGGCCGCTTTCAACGCCTCGGTCACTTCCGCCCGTTTTTGTCCGATAATACCCGATGTGATGAAATAGCCGCCCGGTTTGACGCGCGCATACGCGTCATCGATGAAGAGCATGATGACGTCGGCCAAAATATTGGCGACGACGAGATCATACTCACCCGTCATCCCTTTCAGCAAATCACCGGTCTTGACGTTGACGACGTCGCCGACACCGTTCGTCTCGACGTTTTGTCGTGCCGACTCGACGGCGACGGCATCTAAATCGAGCGCCTCGACATGATTTGCCCCGAGTTTCGCCGCCGCGATGGCGAGTACACCCGATCCCGTCCCGACATCAATCAAGCGATCATTCGGTTGGATGTAGTTCTCGATTGCTTGAATGCACAACATCGTCGTCGGATGCGTCCCCGTCCCGAACGCCATCCCAGGATCGAGTAAAATCACGTTTTCTTCCGGTTGCGGCACGTAGTCTTCCCATAACGGGACGATCGTGAGCTGTTGCGAGATTTTGACGGGTTTGTAGTACTGTTTCCACGAATGGGCCCAGTCCTCCTCGTCCATCTCGGCCACCGTCACGTCACCGGTGCCGACGTCGAGCACGTCCCGGAGACGGTCGACTTCTTTTTTAAAGGCGGCAAGCGTGTCTTGGAAATCACTCGACGTCGGGACGTACGCTTTCACGTACACACCTGACGTCGGGTACGAGTCACGTCCAGAAACGTCCCAAATCTCTCCGAAATGGTCTTCGGCCATCATCTGGTCGTAGTCTTCCACGTCCTCGATGACGACCCCTTGCGCCCCCACTTCATGTAATAAGTTTGATACGGCTTCGACTGCCTGTTGTGTCGTGTGGACACAAATTTCAGACCATTTCATCGCTTCACACGCTCCTTTTAGTGACTAAAAAACTTTTTCATCTTTTGGAACAACCCGTGTTGTTCTTCGACGCCTGCTTCTCCGCTAATCTCTTCGAACTCGCGGAGCAGTTCTTTTTGACGATCGGTCATGTTTGTCGGTGTCATGATGACGATTGTGACGTATTGATCCCCGTGCCCACCGCCTCGGACGCTCGGCATCCCTTTGCCGCGCAACCGGAATTTTGATCCGGTCTGCGTGCCGGCAGGAACTTTCAAGCTGACTTTACCGTGTACGGTCGGAACTTCGATTTCAGCACCGAGCGCCGCTTGGGTGAACGTGACCGGCATCTCCATCGCGATGTGTTGGTCGACCCGTTCAAAGATTTCGTGACCGCGGACACGGACGACGACGTACAAGTCTCCCGCCGGTCCACCGTTGAAACCGGGGCCTCCTTTTCCAGACATCCGGATTTGTTGACCGTTGTCGATACCGGCTGGAATTTTCACTTCGACGCGTTGCGTTTTCTTCACATGGCCTGAGCCGTGACATGTCGAACATTTCTCTTTGATCGTCTTCCCGGTGCCGTGACATTGGCTACATGGGCGTTGGTTGACCATCCGTCCGAGAATCGTGTTCTGCTCGACCGTCTCGACACCGCTGCCGCCACAACGTCCACACGTCTCCGGTTTCGTTCCCGGTTTGGCCCCGCTGCCCATACACGTGTCACATTCGACTTCGATCTCGAGTTCGATCGTCTCCGTCTTCCCAGTGACACTTTCCATAAAGTCGAGATCGACGACGTATTGATAGTCTTCACCGCGTCGCGGCGCGTTCGGGTCTTGACGACGTCCGCCGCCACCGAAGAACATGTCAAAGATATCGCCGAACCCGCCTTGGAAGTCACCGCCGCCGAACTGGCTTGCCCCTTCAAAGCCGAATCGGTCGTATTGGGCCCGTTTTTGTTCATCGGATAACACTTCATACGCCTCGCCGAGTTCTTTAAACTTATCGGCCGCATCCGGCTCTTGGTTGATGTCCGGGTGATATTCACGCGCGAGCTTACGATACGCTCGTTTAATGTCCTGCGCCGAGGCCGATTTATCTAGGCCAAGCACTTCATAATAATCTCGTTTCGCCACTTCACTCTCTCCTATTCTTGTACATAAAGTTCAATTTTTACCGACTCTACCTTAACATAGAAAGAGCCAAAGCAGAAACCTGCTTTGGCACCCTCCTATCGGTTTTATTATTTACGATCGTCGAGGTCTTCA
>NZ_JTLB01000034.1:55943-104384 GCF_000798975.1 Exiguobacterium sp. ZOR0005
CTTTCGCTTCTGTTTGGGCTTCGGCGCCTTCAGCACCTTGCTCTTCGGCCATTTTCGCATACACTTTTTGTGTCAACTCTTGAACGACAGTCGCCAATTCGTCTTTTGCCGAACGAATGGCTTCAAGATCCGTTCCTTCAAGTGCTGATTTCGCTTTTTCTTTTGCAGCTTCCGCTTTGTCTTTATCCGCGGCGTCGACTTGCTCGCCGAGATCTTTGATCGCTTTGTCTGTCGCGAAGACGAGTTGGTCCGTCTCGTTGCGGAGTTCAGCTTCTTCTTTACGCTGTTTATCGGCTTCGGCGTTCGCTTCGGCTTCTTTTACCATGCGCTCGATTTCAGACTCGTCGATACCTGACGACGATTGGATCGTGATCGACTGTTCTTTGTTCGTGCCGAGGTCTTTCGCCGACACGTGAACGATTCCGTTCGCATCGATGTCGAACTTGACTTCGATTTGTGGGACGCCACGTTGTGCCGGCGGGATGTCCGTCAACTGGAAGCGACCGAGCGTCTTGTTATCTGGTGCCATCGGACGTTCCCCTTGGAGGACGTGGATGTCAACAGCCGGTTGGTTGTCAGCCGCTGTCGAGAAGACTTGTGATTTCGATGTCGGGATCGTCGTGTTACGGTCGATCAACTTCGTCATGACGCCACCCATCGTCTCGATACCGAGTGAGAGCGGTGTGACATCGAGAAGAACGACGTCTTTCACGTCACCGGCAAGGACGCCACCTTGAATCGCAGCACCGAGGGCAACGACTTCATCCGGGTTGACACCTTTGAACGGCTCTTTCTTCGTGAAGTCGTGAATCGCTTTTTGGACCGCAGGAATACGTGTCGAGCCACCGACGAGGATGATCTTGTCGAGGTCAGACGGTGTGAGACCTGAATCTTTCAACGCGCGGCGTGTCGGCTCCATCGTGCGCTCGACGAGGTCAGCTGTCAACTCGTCAAACTTCGCACGTGTGAGTGTCGTTTCCAAGTGAAGCGGACCAGCTGCTCCGGCCGTGATGAACGGGAGGCTGATATGTGCACTTGTCACGCCTGAAAGGTCTTTTTTCGCTTTCTCAGCTGCGTCTTTCAAGCGTTGAAGCGCCATCTTGTCTTGGGCGAGGTCGATGCCGTTCTCTTTTTTGAACTCTTGGACGAGGTAGTCGATGACTTTTTGGTCGAAGTCGTCCCCACCGAGACGGTTGTCACCCGCTGTCGCGACTACTTCAAAGACACCATCACCGAGTTCGAGGATCGATACGTCGAACGTACCGCCGCCAAGGTCATAGATCAAGATCGTATGATCTTCGCCTTTATCGAGCCCGTATGCGAGTGCGGCCGCTGTCGGTTCGTTGATGATCCGCTTGACGTCGAGGCCAGCGATCTTCCCTGCATCTTTTGTCGCTTGACGCTCAGCATCGTTGAAGTAAGCAGGAACTGTGATGACCGCTTCCGTCACTGACTCACCGAGGTAGTCTTCAGCGTCTTTTTTGAGTTTTTGCAAGATGATGGCTGAAATCTCTTGCGGCGTGAACTTCTTGCCCTCAACTTCTACTGTATGCGACGTACCCATATGACGCTTGATCGATTGGATCGTGTTCGGGTTCGTGATCGCTTGACGTTTTGCGACTTCCCCGACTTGACGCTCTTCCCCTTTGAAGGCGACGACAGAAGGTGTCGTACGGTTCCCTTCCGCGTTCGAGATGACGACCGCTTCGCCACCTTCCATAACTGCCACGCATGAGTTTGTTGTCCCTAAGTCAATTCCGATAATTTTACCCATTGTCGATTCCTCCATCTAGTTAAGTAATGTTATTCTGCGACTTTTACCATGCTCGGACGAATGACACGCCCGTGCATCGTGTATCCTTTTTGAAGTTCCATCGTCACGATGCCTGACTCGAACTCATCGCTCGGCTCTTGCATGACCGCTTGGTGGAAGTTCGGGTCGAACGGTTGACCGACCGCTTCGATCGCTTCGACGCTCTCACCGTTCAACACATCGAGCAACTGTCGATGGATCATATCGACGCCCGCCTGGATTTGCTTGGCGTCGTCCGAGTTCGCTTCGACTTGGAGCGCACGCTCGAAGTTATCGATGAGCGGAATCAATTTTTCAACGACCGCTTGCGAGGCGAACTTGACGCGTTTCGCGTTCTCTTCGTTCGTCCGGCGGCGGAAGTTGTCAAAATCGGCGCGAATGCGAAGTTCACTCGCTTTGAGCACTTCGATCTCTTTTTGTAAATCGGTCCCCTCAGAACTTTCTTCCACATTCTGAGCATTTGAAACCTCGTCTGATTCGACGTCTGTCGTCGGTTCTTGCTTCGGCTCGAAATCTTTTTCCTCGAGCACTTCGTCCTTGTCCGGACCGTTTTGGTTGTCTGCTGTCATGTTGAGGCTCCTTTCCGTCACTCTTCTAGTTTCGTTCGCCTGAGCGCCTCGATGAGCTGCCCCATCATCTGCACCCCATGTCGATAGTCCATCCGCGTCGGTCCGATCATGGCGATCGTTCCGAACGTCTTCCCGTCGAGCGTGTAGTCAGAGGTGATGACGCTGCAATTTTGAAGCGCGACGATACCGTTCTCGCTCCCAATGCTCACATAAATCTCGCGATTTGGCAACGATTCGAGCCAATCGGTCAAGCGCTCCTGTTCATCGATCCATTCGAGGAACGGACGGAGCGTATCGAGCGATTGAAACTCCGGTTGATTGAAGATGTTTTTCTTCCCGCCCAAGTAGAGCGAGCTCGGATGATGCAGCCCGGCAGTCGATTGGATGAGCTGCATCATGTTCTCATACTGTTCTTGATGTGCGAGTCGAAGTTTCGATACTTCTTCACCAATCCGGGACTTCAGTTGACCGAGCGGTGTCCCTTTAAGACGATCGTTTAAGAAACGAATCGTCTCTTCGACCATCTCCGGCGCCATCGGCGATTCAAAGACGACCGTCCGGTGTTCGACATGCCCTTGGTCCGTGACGATCAAGACGACGCCACGCCGTTCATCGAGCGGCATCAAATCGATTCGTGCCAACCGGTTCATCTGGCTGTTCGGGCCGAGGGCGACGGTCGTATAGTTGGTCAAATCAGAGAGTAGGTCGGCGGCTTGACGGATGAGCACTTCGGACTCTTGTGCGGACGCCCGCAGATGTTCCCCGAGACGATACGTCTCGCGCTCGTCGATGATCTTCGTTTCGACGAGATGGTCGACGTAGTAACGATACCCCACCTCGGATGGGATCCGTCCGGCCGAGGTGTGGGGTTTTTCAATCAAACCCATGTCCTCGAGATCGGCCATATCGTTCCGGATCGTCGCCGAACTGAATGACAGGTCATCCCGTTTCGACAACGTGCGGGAGCCGACCGGTTGCGCCGTCTGGATATAGTCATCAATGATAGCTCGTAAAATGAGCAACTGTCTCTCTGTCAGCACATCTTCACTCCTCTCTGAAAGATAGGCCTCGCTTTATTAGCACTCATATTTAACGAGTGCTAATCACACTTCAAATATTATCACGTTCTCACTATTTGTCAATTCATTCGTCTCATTTTCTAAGCTGCCATGAAGTCGTCGCCTATGCATGTTTTCAGCAGATTCGGTATGATACAAATTGAGGTGATTATATGTTTACAACACAACAATTCGACGTATTCACAAAAGATGGACTTGATGCCCGCATGGAAGGCATCCGTTCGAACATTCAGCCGCTCTTCCATCAAATTTATGAAGAAGTCGGTCCCCAGCTCGAGGCAGATGTCGGCATCCCCCTTTATTTACACGTCGCCAAACATGCGCGCCGGACCGTCAATCCGCCTAAAGACACGTGGATGGCCATCTGCCACGATAAACGTGGCTACAAGAAACATCCTCACTTCCAAGTCGGCCTGTTTGACGACCGGGTCTTCGTCTGGCTCGCTTTCATCTATGAGATGCCGAACAAAGAAGCGATCGGCGAACGGCTCATGTCGCTCGACTTGAAGTCTCAGTTTCCGGACTTCCATATCTCCGGCGACCATATGAAAAAAGACGCGTTCTTGCTCGAAGACATGTCTGATGAAGCGGTCGAGACGATGACGGCGCGGTTCAAAGACGTGAAGAAAGCCGACTTCTTGATCGGTCGTCAACTACCGGCCGATGCCTCTATCCTTCAAAACGAGGCGGCGTTTCTCGCTCTCATCGAGGATACGTACAGCCGGCTCATGCCGATCTATCGCGATCTCGTCTTATAATATAGAAAGGGAATCCGTTGCGGATTCCCTTTTTTGTATACGTTTTGCCTTTATTTCACCGTGTCCGCATCGACGCGGGCCTCGCCGATGAACGCGGCGAACGCCTCGTTGGCGAGCGGTAAACCCGACTCCGTCAAACGGACGTGCGTGTCCGTCAGTTCAATCAGCCGTTTTGCCACGAGATCATCGAGAACGTGGCTGAACGCCGAACGCATCGACACGCCATACTTCGACTCGAACGTTTCAAACGAGACACCTGAGCGCATGCGGAGGCCGAGGAATAGCTCTTCTTCCATCTTTTCGACCGTCTCGAGTTTCGTCGTATTGCGAACCGGCAACCCTTCCGCCTTGATATAGTGCGGAATCGGGGCGATGTTCGCGCGCCGTTCCCCGTTCAAATAACTGTGCGCACCGGCACCGAAGCCATAATACTCTTCATTGCGCCAGTACACTTGGTTATGCCGGCTCTCCCGTCCTTCGAGGCTATAGTTTGAAATCTCATATTGTTTCAAGCCTCGCCGTTCGAGCGTCTCCATCACTTTCAAATACATCGCGACTTCGATATCCTCACCCGGAAGACGCAACTTCCCTTTTCGCTCTTGAATCGCGAACACGGTATGTGGTTCGAGAATGAGCGAATAGGAAGACACGTGTTGAATCGGGAGCTGGAACGCCAAGTCGAGGTCGCGCTCGATTTGCTCGAGCGTCTGTTCCGGCAACCCGAACATCAAGTCGATCGAGATGTTGTCGAATCGCTTCGCGGCCTCTGTCACGGTCGCGAACACGTCGTCGGCCCGGTGTGTCCGCCCGATCCGCTCGAGTCCGCCGTCATCGAACGTCTGGACGCCGAAACTGACGCGGTTGACCCCGCCCTGTTTCATCGTGTCGAGTTTCTCGGCACTGACGAAGTTCGGGTTCGCCTCGACCGAGTATTCAAGATTCGGAGACGCGAGCGGGAGCAGATGACGTTCGACCATGTCCATAAGTCGTTTCATCTGCGCCTCATTGAGCGCCGTCGGTGTCCCACCGCCGATAAAAATCGTCTCGATCGTATCGGTCGGATATTGAACGAGCGATAGTTCGATCTCTCGTTCAAGTGCATCTAAATAGTCATCAACCGGTTGGTTCTTTAAGAACACCTTGTTGAAATCGCAGTAATAACAAATATGTTCACAAAATGGAATGTGAAGATATACGGCTTTAGCCATGAGCGGCCACCCCTTTCTTCTCTTTCCATTTATAACGTTTTTTGCGTCGCGATGCCACTATGCGTGTTCAGTCGAATCGATGGATGAATAGCCCGCTCTTCAGTTTCGGCTCGAACCATGTCGATTTCGGCGGCATCTGGCCCGCTTCGTCAGCGACGCGCATCAGTTCTTCCATCGCCGTGGCGTGGCATGTCAGGATGACGACGTCCTGTCGCCTCGCTAACGCTTCGATGCGCTCAATCGCGTCTTTTCCACCGACAAAATCGATGCGTTCATCCGTCCGGACATCCTCGACTCGGAAGTACGGCTCGAGGATGTCTCGTTGAAGCGTCGCGACGGCTAACGCCTCGACGCCTTGTCGCTTCATCAGCTTGTAATGCTTGCCTCGAAAAGCCAAACCGAACATCGCACTCTCGGTCGGGACGAATACCTTGTCTGCGGCTTCAATCTCGTAACTAAAGGAGAGGCCGTCTAGTAGCGCCGCCACTTCTTCAGGTGCCACATCGTGCAAGACGCGATGGTACGGCAAAATCGTCAGCTCGTCGCTCGGGAACAAGACACCGAGAAAGTGGTCCCGCTCTTGTTTGGATTCCCCTTCATGAATCGGGCGCCGGGCGACGACGGCTGCGGCTTTGGCCCGGTGATGCCCATCGGCGATATAGATGGTCGGAATGCTGGCCCCGAGCATGATGACGCGTGCTTGATGCTTCGATGGCACGGCATAGCCTTCATGGAAAACACCTTGACTGTCCGTGAAGGCAAACAACGCCTCTCCTGTCGTCGCGTCGTCTAAGATGCGACGCAACCCTTCGTCCGGCGCGTGGCTCAGTAAGATCGGGCCGGTGTGCGCTTTCGTCGCCGAGACGTGCTCGACGCGTTCGCGTTCTTTCACTTCCCGTGTGTGCTCATGAATCTTGATCCGACCTTCCTCATAATCTGTCACCGAGAACGTGGCGACGAGTCCTGTCTGCACACGCCCTTGATCGGTGAGCCGATACACGTAAAATCCGTTCGCCCGTTCGGTCAACTCGCTCTTGTAAAGCCGTTCGAGTTCGTGACGGGCTCGTTGTCCCCACGCCTCGAGCGGCATGTCCGCCATGAACACTTCTGGCTTATCGACCGCTAGGAATGAATCAGGACGCTGTTCGACGTCAAGACGCGCCTGTTCGACGGTGACGATATCATACGGGTCGGCGGCGACGTTCTCGGGATGTTTCGGCATGTATGGGGCAAACGGTTTGAATACGACCATGGTCATTCCTCCTTAAAATTCACGGACGCGCATGACGCCCTCGATCTCATACAATGTATGGACAGATAATTGCTCATGTTGATGATTGTCGATATCGATCAACGTATATGCGACGTCACCGCGGCTACGGTTCACCATATTGTCGATATTGATGCTCGCCTCTGCGAGTCGGCTCGCGATTTGACCGACCATGTTCGGTACGTTCAAGTGTAAGACGGCCAGGCGCCGCTTCCCGATGTAAGGGAGCTCGGTATCGGGGAAGTTCGCCGAATGCCGAATGTTTCCGGTCTCTAAATAGGCTTTCAACGTATCGACCGCTTGAATCGCACAGTTCACTTCAGATTCCTTCGTCGATGCGCCGAGATGCGGAAACGCGAGAACACGGGGATGACCGAGCAGCACATGTTTTGGGAAATCGGTGATATATGTGGCGACTTGATCGTCTAGCGCTCGTAACAAATGCTCATCGTTCACCAGTTCACCGCGGGCAAAATTCAACACCGTGATGCCTCGTTTCATTTGAGAGAACCAGGCGTCATTGATTACCCCGCGCGTGTCATCCGTGAGTGGCATATGGATGGAAAGCAGATCGATGTCCGCGAGGAGCTCACTCAAATGCCGGGCCCGTTTCACTTGCTTCGAGACGTTCCACGCCCCGTCAACCGATAGATGCGGGTCGTAGCCGATGACATCGACGCCGAGCTGGATCAAGTCGCTCGCAAGCGCCGAACCGATGGCCCCGAGACCGACAATCCCGACTTTTTTCCCGCGCAGTTCGGAACCGACGAACCGACGTTTCTCATCTTCCATCGCTCGTTCGAGCAATGTCTGACTAGAAAACGTTTGATCGTTCACCCAGTTCACTCCTTGTAAAATCGGCCGCACCGACAAGAGCATGCTCGCAAGCACGAGTTCTTTGACCGCGTTCGCGTTCGCTCCCGGTGTATGGAACACGACGACGCCTTGGCGCGCCAATCGCTCGAGCGGAAGATTGTTGACCCCGGCACCGGCTCGGGCGATCGCGAGCAAATACGGCGGGATCTCAGCTTCGTGCACGTCATGGCTCCTGATGACCCACGCATCGGCGTGCTCGGCCGCATTGACCGCGTACTCGCTCGGTTCAAAACGGGTGAGCCCTTCTGCGGCGATTTGATTATACGTTTTTATATGATACATCGTGTCCCTCCTGTTCAAACTCATGCATGGCATCCACGAGCCGCTCGACACCTTCGAGCGGCATCGCGTTGTATAGACTGGCCCGTAAGCCGCCGACAGAGCGATGACCGCCAAGCTCAATCAAACCGCGCGCTTCCGCGTACAGACGAAACGTCTCGTCCGTCTCCTTATTTCCGGTCGTGAACGGGATGTTCGTCAATGAGCGGCATGTCGTGTCGGTCACGAGCGGACGGAACAACGGTGACGCATCGAGCGCGCCATATAACCGATCACTCTTCAAGCGGTTACGCCGCTCCATCTCGGCGACGCCTCCCTCGGCCTCGATCCAGGCGAGCACCCGTTCGGCGACATATATGCTGAACGTCGACGGGGTGTTAAGAAGCGTGTCGACGTGTTCGCTGTAAGCAAGATACGACGGCAAATCGCGTGCGATGATTAAATCGCGACGGATGAGGACGATCGTCAACCCGGCCGGCCCGATATTTTTTTGCGCACCGGCGTACAAGAGACCGTAGCGACGCACATCGATCGCTTCCGCCAAAATGTTCGAGGAGACGTCCGCGACGAGCGGGACGTTCGTCTCCGGCAACGTCGTGTAACGCGTCCCTTCGATCGTGTTGTTCAACGTTATATGAAGATAGTCGACGTCTTGAATCTGTCCCGCCCAATTCGGGATTGTGTCGTAGTTCGACGACGCTGAACTACCGGCGATGACGACGTCACCGAACCGGCTTGCGTCTTGAATCGCTTTCTTCGACCACGTCCCGCTATCGAGATAAGCGAAACGACCCGATTCGCGTAGATTCATCGGTACCATCGAAAACTGTAACGTCGCCCCGCCTTGAAGGAACAAAACGGCATACGTGTCTGGAATGTCCATCAACCGGCGAAGGCGGTGCTCTAGCTCACGTACCACTTCCATGAACGCCTGAGAACGATGGCTCATCTCGACAATCGAAACGCCGCTGTCTTTATAGGAAAGAAGTTGTGATCGCACTTCTTCCAACACCGGTGCAGGTAGCACCCCCGGACCGGCTGAAAAATTATAAGTCGGCACTGCCTCTCCTCCTCTATTTTTCTGTAAGTGGGTACTATTCCGTATCGCCTTCCCTATATCCTGCCAAATCAAAAAAATCGCCCTTATCGTTTGATAAGGGCGACCACTTATTCTTCGTCCATCGACAAGACGGACATGAACGCTTCTTGTGGCACTTCGACGGAACCAACCATCTTCATGCGCTTTTTACCTTCTTTTTGCTTCTCGAGAAGCTTCCGCTTCCGCGAGATGTCCCCGCCGTAACATTTAGCGAGGACGTTTTTACGAAGTGCCTTGATCGTCGAACGGGCGACGATTTTCGTGCCGACCGCTGCTTGGATCGGTACTTCGAACTGCATCCGCGGGATGAGTGCCTTCAACTTCTCGACGATGACTTTCCCACGCTCATAGGCGAAATCGCGGTGAACGATAAAGCTGAGCGCATCAACGAGTTCGTTGTTGAGGAGGATGTCCATCTTGACGAGTCGTGACGGACGATATCCGATCAAGTCGTAGTCAAGCGACGCGTACCCTTTCGTACTCGACTTCAACTGGTCGAAGAAGTCATAGACGATCTCACTGAGCGGGATGTCGTACGTGATCTTGACGCGGGTCGTATCGATATACTGCATGTCGATGAAGCTGCCGCGCTTCTTCTGACAAAGTTCCATGATGGCACCGACATAATCGTTCGGCGTCATGATGGCCGCTTTGACGTACGGTTCTTCAATCGCTTCGATCTTTTGTTGTTCTGGCATCTTCGATGGGTTATCGACATGGATGACGTCGCCCGCCGTCGTCGTGACGTGATAAATAACCGACGGTGCCGTCGTGATCAAGTCAATCCCGAACTCACGCTCGATGCGCTCTTGGATGATTTCCATGTGGAGCATGCCGAGGAATCCGCTGCGGAAACCGAACCCTAGCGCCTGTGACGTCTCCGGTTCGAACTCGAGCGCCGCATCCGACAACTGAAGCCGTTCGAGCGCTTCACGTAAATCGTTATACTTCGCCGCATCGATCGGGTAAAGACCGCAATATACCATCGGGTTCATCTTCCGATAACCAGGTAGCTGCTCCGTCGATGGGTTTTTCGCGAGTGTGATCGTGTCACCGACGCGGACGTCCCCTACCGTCTTGATCGATGCCGAGAGCGTACCAACGTCTCCGACGTTCAACTCTTTCACCGACAACGGTTTTGGCGTCGAGACGCCGAGGTCTGTGACTTCGAACGATTTTCCGGTCGACATCATTTGCACCTTGTCTCCAACTTTGACCGAACCGTTGACAATTCGGATCGAAGCGACGACACCGCGATACGCGTCATAGTACGAGTCAAAGATGAGCGCTTGAAGCGGCGCGGACGGATCGCCCGTCGGTGCCGGGACGAGTTCGACGATCTGTTCGAGAATCTCTTCAATCCCGATGCCTGCTTTCGCAGAGGCCGGGACGGCATCGCTCGCATCAAGACCGATCACGTCCTCGATCTCTTGACGGACACGCTCGACGTCAGCCGATGGCAAGTCGATTTTGTTGATGACCGGGATGATCTCAAGGTCGTTATCGAGGGCGAGATAGACGTTCGCGAGCGTCTGCGCCTCGATCCCTTGTGCCGCATCGACGACGAGGACAGCGCCTTCACACGCCGCGAGCGAGCGCGAGACTTCGTATGTGAAGTCGACGTGACCCGGTGTATCGATCAAGTGGAGGATGTATTCTTCGCCATCTTTTGCCGTATAGTTCAACTTGACGGCGTTCAATTTGATCGTGATCCCACGTTCCCGTTCGAGATCCATCGCATCGAGTGTCTGTTCTTTCATTTCACGCGCCGTGAGCGCACCAGTCTTTTCAAGAATCCGGTCAGCGAGCGTCGACTTCCCATGGTCGATGTGGGCGATAATGGAAAAGTTGCGAATCTTCTTCTGACGATTCTCTAATTCTTGTTTGTTCATATATGGGTTCACCTATCCTTCTCATGCATACCGTGTCATTATATCAAAATCCTAACTTAATGTGTACGACCTACTACAACAATACCACATATAGTTTTCAGAATAATCATCAAGTGGTTGCTTTTCGAATAACCGTTTGCTACAATTGTGCTTGTTCTGTTGAATGATTACTTGAAGTAATGAGAACATACACTTTCTTGTTTCAGGAGGTGACAAACAATGGCAAATATCAAATCAGCAATCAAACGTGCAAAAACTTCTGAAAAACGCCGTGTCGCGAACTCGCAAGAGAAAGCAGCAATGCGTACAGCAGTAAAACGTGTTGATGCCCTCGTACTCGAAGGAAACAAAGAAGCTGCTCAAGAAGCTTTCGTCCTCGCTACGAAGAAAATCGACAAAGCTGCAGCAAAAGGTCTTATCCACCAAAACAAAGCTGGTCGTGACAAATCACGTCTCGCAGCTCGCATCGCAGCTCTCTAATTAGAGACCAAACCGGAACAGCCGCCTCCATTAGGAGCCGGCTGTTTTTTTGTGATACATGACATAATGTGTCCCGATTCCCGGAATATCAAACGGCTCGCCGACGACGGTGAGTCCGTTCCGTTCATAAAAGCGAACAGCGACGGCTCGGGCGTTACACCACCACGACGCCCCGAGCTCCTCATTTAACGCCTGCAGGAAAGCCGATCCGACTCCTTGCCCGGCGACGTCTATAGCGGTCGCCATGCCGCGCAATTGAAGAATCACACGTTCGCCCGAAAGCTCACGTTCTTGTCGCATGACGGTCGCGATCGATAGGACGCGCCCTGCTTCGACCCAGGCGAAATGACGCGTGTCCCGAGCATCATCCCCGTCAAAATAACACGTCTCGATCGGACGCCCCGGACGCAATACCTCATGCCGGAGCGGAATCACATCTTCAAGTCTCACTTCTTGCAACCCCATGTTTTCACCTCACAATAATGTCAACTGACAGACGAGCGTATCGAACACGATCTGTTTGTCGCCTCGTCCCGTCTTCATCGATTCGTCCGCCTCGGCAATGACCGTCAAGGCCGTAGCGAGCTGCGCTTCCGTGAAGTTACGGCTCGCCTGACCTGCGAGTTTGACCGTGTACGGATGAGCCCCTATCTTCGAAGCGATCTGTTTCTCACCGTATCCTTTTTCCGTCAACTGTTTGGTAAGGTACATGTTTCGATATTGCCGGGCGAGCAAGGACAGCAGTCCAATCAACTCTTGACCTTGTTTTTCGAGGTCACGGACGAGTCGAAGCGCGGCATCGGCCCGTCTGGCCACTAGAAACTCAGACAATTGAAACACGTTGTCCTCAAGTGTCCGCGGAACGAGGTCATTGACGACGTCGAGCGGGATCTCGGCCCCGTCGCTCGCGTATAGCTGTAATTTTTCAAGCTCGCGCACGAGTTTTCCCCAGTCGTCCTGGCATAAGAACAACAACCGTTCGACGGTCGAACGCTTCATTTTCTGCCCGCGACGGCTCAATTCATCGCCGACGTAACGCATGAGGTCCGTCTGGCTCGGCTTTTTCGCCTCAAGGACGATGGCCCGCTCCTTCAAGCGCTTGACGACTTTTTTCCGCTCATCGAGTTTTTCCGCTTCGACGATAAAGACGAGCACCGAATAAGGGGCTGGTTGGAGGGCATATTCGGTCAGCCGGTCCACGTTTTGTTTCTGTTTTTCTTTCGCACCGGTCAAAAACTGAGCGTGTTTGACGACGACGGTCCGATACTCACTAAAAAACGGTACCGTCTCGGCCTCATCGAGCGCAGTATCGAGTGACGTCTCATGCAGGTCGAGACGCATGACGTCGAATTGATCTCCGGACGGGTTGGCCGCTTTGACGATTTCGCGTTCCCACGTGTCGAGCAAGTACTTCTCTGTCCCGTACAACACGTAAACGTTGGACAGCTTCCCGTTATGTAGCCATGGTTCATTCAAAACACACACCACTTTCACAATTTATTCTTATCTAAAACATAGATAATCCTTCGCTGATTCGCTATACTTAGGACGGAACCATTTCAAGGAGGGACTCACTATGCATATTAACTCTGTTCGCCCACCAAGCGAAAACCCGTTCGAGAACGACGTGCAGTGCAAACGGAACGACGCCATCGATTCAGCAATCGGCTTCATCGTACCGTTCGGCTTTTTCTTCACACTCTTCGCGATCGGTGTCCTCATCAAGTTCTTAAGCTTATAATGTATTAAACGATTGCCCCGGGGGAGCAATCGTTTTTTAGTTTATCATACATTTCATCGGCTGACCGCTGTTTCCACAATCCCTCGACACCCTCCACGCTCACATACGACCATGCCATGTTCATCGGTCCGTAACACGTGCTTCCCGACAAGGCGAGCTAACACGTCTTCATGCGGATGCCCGTATCGATTATTCCTGCCGACACTGATGACCGTCCATTCCGGGTCAATGCGAGTCAACAAGTCCTCACTCGAAGATGTGTCCGACCCGTGATGACCGAGCTTGAACACATCGACATCGACGGTCGGTAACTTCTTTTCACCGGCCTCAGGCAAGTCACCCGTCAACAAATATTTCAGCCCACCGACCATCATATAGACCGATACAGAGTTAGCGTTCTCATCGTCTTCCCTCTCAGTCGGACTGACGATCCACATCCACGGATACGGTCGGTCACCCGCTCGAACGAAACGGACCGGGACGTCGTACGTCGCGAGCGTCGATAACAGTTCGGACCGCTTCGTTTGATCAGTTCCTTCGGCCGCCAGCCATACCTCACGGACCTGCAGCTTCTCGAGGACACCGGTCAAGCCGCCGATATGGTCGTGGTCGGCATGCGTGAGCAACAAGAAGTCCAGTTCCCGCTCGCCTCGCTTCCAAACGTACGGGACGACGACATCAGCACCCGGGTCATACGTCGACCGTTTCCTCTCGTCTGGGTCTTGATACACCCCACCGACATCGATCACCCCTGTCACCCCGTTCGCCTCGACGACGATCGCATCCCCTTGACCGACGTCTAAAAACGTGACCCGGTCTTCTTCGGCCGACTCTAACATGAACGCCAAGGCGAGAAGCGCCGCCCCTGCGCACAGCCAACCCACCTTCCGTCCGCGCTCCAAGATCACGAGTCCGACCCACAACGAGCCCGCGAGATACAGACTATGCCAAAGCGTCACGTCGTGGAGCGGGAACCACGGTTTGTACGTATGGTGAAGCGCGAACGTCCCGTTCAACCCGTCGAGGATCGGGTGTAACAACCGATCGCTCGACGGAAACACGTACGTCAACAAAGCGAGCGGAATAATGACCCAAGAGATCAAGATGGCCACGACCACATTGTAGAGCGGAGCGAACCATGAAATGACTGGTTGGACGGCCCAAAGGACAATCAACCCGAACCACTGGGCGTAAAGCGCCAAGCTGAACACGTTCGTCCATATCGAACGGGTCACAATCAAGAAGAGGGTCATCCCGACCGTCAATTGAAACCCAAGATTGAACAATAAATATGGGTGCAACGCCAACAGCACCGCCGCGCACCAACTGAGCAGCCTCATCGGATCACGGACCGAGTAGCCGACGAGTGTCAAGGCGAGCAGCACGTCCGCCACGAGTACGGCACGCGCGACCGGCGGCGAAAAGCCGGTCAGCCAACCGAACGCCGTCACACCGACCATGATGAACACCGTCTTCGTCTCCCGATGGAGCGGCAGCGGACGCATGAGCCATTTGAACGCGATCACGAGCATGGCGATATGTGACCCTGAAATGACGAGCAGATGGAGCAGTCCGGTCACACGGTACGAAAAAGACGTCTCCTCATCTAACAGACGCCCTTCCCCGAACAAGAGCGCCTGCATGTAAAGAGCGACGTCCGGACGGTGCCTCGTCTCGATCTTCAAGAGCTGCCGGTCTTTGAACCGTAGCATCCTCCCGTTCCAAGTGGCTGTCGGACGACACGATTCAATCGAGCTGTTCTTTCCTTTGAAGCTGAGCCCTGACCCGAGTGCCCAAGACGCCTCGTCAAACCCTCCGACGTTTCGAAGCGGAGAGAACGGTTCCGTCTCAAACATCACATGGCACGTCTCGCCTGGACGCCCCGCCGATACGTCCCGTCCGACCAACACCCCGCTCGCGTCGCCGATCGTGCCATATAATCGAACCGAACGACCGTTATCCCTGCGGCTCTCAATCTCAAAAGCGTACGGCACCTCTCCTGTGACCGGTAGCGGGGCGCCGTGAACGAAGACGATTAGGGCGAAACAGCTCGCCCCGATATGAGTGGCCATCGCTTGACCACGAAACGTCAGCGCGAGAAGTACGCCGACGAGCAGCGCAATCGGCCACATCTCGTATGTGAAGGCAATGACGAGCATGATGGGAAGGAACGGATAGATCGGCATGTCACGGGACCAGCAAATACCCTTCCATGCTCTCTAGCGTCTTCTCACCAAACCCTTTGACGTTCCCGATCTCCTCGTACGACTTGAACGGTCCGTGCGTCTGCAAGTAGGTTAAAATCGCGTCTGCCTTGGCAGGACCGATGCCAGGTACGCTCATCAACTCCTCTTTTGTCGCACTGTTGACATGGACACCGTTCGTCCCGCCACTAGTCGTATCCGGTGCGGCCACGAGGACCTCACCTTTCCGCGGGACGGTGACTTTAGTCCCGTCGACGAGCAGTTGGGCCAAGTTCAACTGTTGCGGGTCGGCGTCGCTCGTCAAAACGGCGAGCGACAACACGTCTCCGACTCTTGCGCCTTGAGGCATCGTGTACACGTCCGGCGTCTCGACCGCGCCGGCCACGTATACGACGACTTGAGACACTCCTCCTTCTGCCGACACGTTCGGTTCCACTTCTTCTGTGACAGTGAATTCTTCAACGATCGTCGTCTCTGGTTGTTTTGACGCGAATAAATACCCGACACCGATGAAGAGTCCAACGACGAGCCCGACGACGTACCGCTTCCATTTCTCCATTACGCATCCCTCCATGTCGACAAATGTTCACTTCCTAGTATGATGCACGTGTGTCGATAATGTTCGCTTCGTTAACGCATCGTTGCCCCGCCCTTCTGTGAGCACTCTCTTCACTTTCCTCATCCAGCAACACGACAAAAAAGAGACAAGCCGAAACTTGTCTCTTCCTCATTCGTTCTCAAAATGTTGGACTTGGCTCGCGAGCGCGGCCGCTTGCCCTTCTAACTCTTGCATCAAGGCAAAGATTTGATCGAAACTTGCTTGTTGTTCTTTCATCGAGGCGGCCACTTCTTCGTTCCCGGCTGCCAGTTCTTCGGTCACGCCGCTCACTTCCTCGACCCGCTTCAACACGTTCGTCACTTCACGGCTCGAAGCGACCATCTCGCGTTCGATCGTCGAGACGAATGTGGCCACGTGGTCGGTCCGCTCATGAATGCGTGTGAACGCTTGTTTCGTCAATCCGAACGCTTGAAGTTGGGCGTTCTGTTCGCGGCTTGATTCTTCGACCGTCTCCTTCAATCGTTCGACTTCTTCATGGATCGACTGGACGACACCAAAGATTGAACGGGTCGCCACGTTGCTCTCTTCGGCTAACTTCTTCACTTCGCTCGCAACGACAGCGAATCCACGCCCTGCCTCACCTGCTCGCGCGGCCTCGATGGCTGCGTTCAGAGCGAGCAAATTCGTCTGTGCCGCCACATCTTCGACGAGTTTTGCCATCTTCTCAATTTCGGCCGTGTTCCGTGCGAACTGTTCCATCCGGGTCACGAGCATCCCGTTTCGCTCACTCGATTGGTGCAAGATGCGTTCTTGATCGGTGAGCGTTTCGATCCCAGCGGCCACTTCACGTGTCATCTCGGTCGTTTCTTCGGTCGTCTGCCTCGTCTGGTCCAGGCTCGTTTCGAATGAAGAAGCCATAATGCCTACCGATTCAAGCGTCTCTTGAAGTTCGGTCGCGATCGATTGGGCACCGTTCGCCATTTCGTCGACCGCGTTCGTGATGTTCGATGTCGTGCTCACGACCGCCTCGTTCTCGGCTGCCGCCGTCTCGGTCATGTCATTCACTCGCATCGAGGTGACGCGGATCGATCCGATGACCGTCTGCAGGGAGGCCGTCATGTCTTGCATCGCCCGCTCCAATCGCCCAATCTCATCGCGCCGGGTCGAGTCCGGTAACGTGATCAACCGACCAGACGCGATCGCTTCGGCCGCCTCGACGTTCCGCTCGAGCGGAAGTGTGATCGACCGGGCAAAGAAAAAGTTGTAAATCCCGAGTGCGAGAATGACGAACCCTGTCAGGACGATCGACACGATGAACAGACGTCTCGTCTCCTCGGCCGCTTCACGTTGCAACGCCTCATAAAACGTACCGTTCTTGAGCAAGAGCGTGTTCACGTCATTCAGCAGACCTTCGAGCTTGGCGGCTTGGATGCGCGCCGCGATCCCGCCTTCACGGGCCGTCTCGACGTCGGCACCGATGCGCTCATATTTCATCGTCGCTCGCTCCAGATGCTCTTCGAAGGCTGGAATCAAATACGTTTCCCGCAACGTGTCGAACGTCTCCGTGTTGTTCAGGCGGATACGCTCCAATTGATTGAGCGTCGCCGGGCTCATCTGCTCACCGAGCGACGTCCAAAGCGACTGTTCTTGGAGCAACGACGTCTCGAGTTGCGACAACTCGATCATCTGTGAACCGTACTGTTCATTATAAGTCTGCAATCGGTTCAATGTCGTCAAGACGTAACTCATCATCAGTATGATCAACAGCACCGTGAAGACGGTGGAGAAAATAAATCGTTTCCGTAAACTCATCACTGTGCCCCCTCCATCAGACGTTTCTCGAACGATTCAAACCGTTCACGCTCGTCTTCGGTCCATTGGATGCGCCGCAGCGCTGACAAGCCGACACCGCCTTGGTCGAGACCGAGCACGTAATGTTCACTGAATACATCTCCTTTGACGTTGTTCGCAATTTCGACGATCGCCAAGTCGACTTGTTTCAACATCGATGTGATGACGGCGTCCGGGGCAATCATCGATTGGTCGCTATCGACACCGATCGCCTTCACCCCGTTCTTTTCAGCGGTCTCTAACACGCCGACACCCGTCAGTCCTGCCGCTGCATACAGCACGTCAACGCCCGCTTGAATTTGTTTTTCCGCCAACTTGCGGCCGATGTCCGGAGAGGCGAAATCGTTCGCATAATCGACGATGAGCTCGACGTCTTCATTTACCGCCTTTGCACCGAGCAAAAATCCGGTAGAAAATTTCTGAATCAGTTCATTGTCCACTCCGCCGATGAATCCGATTTTGTCCGTATCGGTCTCTAGTCCAGCGACCGCACCGGCCAAGGCACTTCCTTCCACTTCTTCAAACGTGACCGAGATGACGTTCGGTAATGTCGACACCGCGTCGATCAAAGCGAACTGCTGGTCCGGGTTGGCGGTCGCCACTGTTTCCAGGTCGGCCTGGCAAGCGAAGCCGAGACCGATGATGACGTCATGCCCGTCGGCGACGAGTTGCTCGAAGCCCGCTTTATACGTCTCGGTCTCGTCAAGCTCCCGATAGTCGACGAACCACTCTCCAGTCTCCCGTAGTTGGCCCATCCCGCGCATCGCCGCATCGCTGAACGACTGGTCCCCGAGACCGACGTCCGATAAGACGACACCCATCGATTGCCGCTCCTCGACGGTCGCCTCTGGTTGATTGATCACGGATTGACATCCCGATAACCACGCAACGCACGCGGTCATCATTCCGATCATAACTGCTTTTCTCATGACTTTACTCCCTCTCTCTATTAGTCTGACATCTTACTTATCGACAGAATTCGACTTGGCTTGAAGTCATTCCAGTTGAAAGTTAGGGGAATCATCCGTGAAAAAAAGGCTGCAGACGAATCGTCTACAGCCTTGCTCGTTATTCTTCTGTTGCCGCGACAGTCGGTTCCGTCAACGTGCGGTCTGACGTATCACCAGTCGGGACGCTACCTTTCCCCACAAAGTTGTCGAGCAAATCTTTCATGTCGATGCCAGACGAGGCTTTGAGCGTCTGTTGAAGCGACGCCATCAAGTCGGTCGCGTAACCGGTCACTTTTCCGGCCCCACCGTCTTTGCCACTGCCCGTGTCGACGACCGTAATTTGATCGATGTTACCGAGCGGCGCCGCAATCTGTTTCGCATAGTCAGGAAGCATCTTGACGACCATGTCGAGAATTGCCGCCTGTCCGTATTGCTCGAACGCTTCCGCAATCTTCTGTTTCGCTTCGGCTTCAGCGAGACCGGTCAAGCGGATGATTTCAGCTTCCGCTTCCCCTTTCGCTCGTTCCGAGTCCGCTTCGGCGACACCAGCGAGTCGGACGCGTTCGGCGTCGGCTTTCGCCTCCGCTTCGATCCGGTACTTCTCGGCATCCGCTGAGGCGATTTGTCGCGCCTTGTCGGCTTCAGCTGACTGCTCGATCGCATAGCGGTCGGCATCGGCTTTCTTCTTCACTTCTGAGTCGTATTGTTTCTCACGACGCATAATCTCTTTCTCTTCGAGCTCGATTTGCTTTTGACGCTCGATGATTTGGACTTGCATCTGTTGCTCGGTGACTTCTTGTTTCGCTTTCGCCTCTTCGAGCTCGTACGCTTGGTCGGCCCGGGCTTTGGCGACGTCTTGTTCACGACGATACGCCGCGATGCGAAGCTGATTCTCTTTCTCGGCTTCAGCGATCTCTGAAGCCCGCTCGAGTTCCGCTTTTTTCGCGTCTTTCATCGCTTCCGCTTGCTTGATGCGCGTCTCTTTGTCGGCTTCTGCCGTCGCGATGTCAGCGTCGCGCTTCACTTGGGCGATACGCGGCTTCCCGAGCGACTCGAGGTAACCGTTCTTGTCGCGGACGTCTTTGATCGTGAATGAGACGATGACGAGACCCATCTTCGCCAAATCTTGAGAGGCGACGCGTTGCACTTCTTGCGAGAACTTGTCACGGTTTTTATAAATCTCTTCGACGGTCATCGAACCGAGGATAGAACGGAGGTGACCTTCGAGCACTTCTTTCGCTTCGTTCTCGCGCTCGATTTTCGGTTTACCGAGGAATTGTTCGGCCGCCGTCGCGATTTCGCTAATCGACCCACCGATTTTAATGATGGCTGTCCCATCCGCCATGACCGGAACACCTTGCTCCGTATACACTTCCGGTGTCGTTACTTCGAGCTTGCTTGAAAGAAGGCTGAGCGGTTCTGCCTGTTGGAAGACCGGCAAGACGAACGTACCGCCACCACGAATGATTTTGACCCGGTTGCCCGAGGCGTCGCTATGGACATTTTTCTTCCCTAAGTAACTACCGGTGACGATCAACGCCTCGTCCGGTCCGACCGTACGGTACTTTAATACGAATACAAAAATCAGGGAAAGAATGATCACCCCGACGATAATGCTTGCAAGTATGACTGTATCCATCTATCCATTCTCCTTCCGGATTGTCGGCTCGTCATATTCCATGACGATCGCAATATTTCGTTCTACTTCAATGATGACGACGCGCCGTTCGCTCGGAATCGCTTTTCCGTCGATACTTTGCGCCGTCTTTACTACTGACCCGGTGACCGATTCGACGAGCACTTCCCCGTAGCCGCCTTCAGGGACCGGCACGGTCAACCGACCGACGAGACCGATGAGCGATTCATCGGTCATGCCGATCGATTCTTCCGCATTCGAGAGCGGTAATAATACGAACAAGTACAGAAGCGTCGTCAAGGCGAATGAGCCGACGAGGGCGACAGCGAGGCCGATCATCGGTGACACGTGCGCGAGTGCGTTCAAGATTAAGCCGATCCCGGCACCGAGCGCCAAGAACGAGAGGATGACGGCAGGATTGAACCAGCCCTCAAATAAATCGAACGCATCGGAGAACAGCATATAAATGAACGTGCCGAGCCCGGCAATGATCAATACCCACCAGTATAATTGATCAATTGATTCCATTACCACCCCTCCTCGCTCCGGCGTTCATGCTCGAAAGCGAGCACGCGGCGCAGATGTTCAACTTCGAGCGCGAGCGCCCGTTCGATCGTGTCCCACTCTGTGAGCGGACGGGTCGGTTGTGCGACATGTTCGCGCACACGACCGATTGTTTGCTCAAAACGCAAGCGTTCATATCGGTCGACGGCCTCCACTCTTTCCTGACGAAGTAGCGTTAAATAATGATCGACTTCCGCTTGCAACGTAATGATTTGATCAGCCGTCGCCTCGGACGACTCTTGCATGAGCAGCCGACGCACCCGCACTTGATGGGCAACTAGTTTCGCGATCCTCGACTCAAGTTCGAGAATCTGTTTATAGAGGGATCCAGCCTCATCTTGCTCCGTGTCATCGCGCCACCACATCTTCGTCTCACCTCACTTCTTCTCGACTCATTGTTTCATACGAAAAAGCCGGGATGTTGGTTTCAAAATCCACCAAAAAAATGTAAGATTAATTTGCGAGACAGAAAGGAAGTGCTCCTGTTGGGCAATCAAGTCATCAAATTATCGGTCGAGGCGCAACGTGCCCTCATCGAAACGTATTCCTCCCAAGCGGTCAGCCCGCCTCCTCACGCTCGTTTCTGTGCAAAGACACCGACGTGCGTGATTACCGTCTACAATTCGGGTAAAGTCATGTTCCAAGGCCGAACCGCTGAACAAGAAGCAGCGAAATGGGGAGACGTCATCCAAAAGGCGGCATCCGTCCCTAAAACGACATTGCCTGAAGGCTTTTCCGACTGGTCCGTCATCGGTAGCGACGAAGTCGGAAAAGGCGACTTCTTCGGTCCACTCGTCGTCGTCGCCGCCTACGTGTCGAGCGACAACATCGCACTCGTCAAAGAACTCGGCGTCAAAGACTCCAAGTTGTTATCGGACACGGACATCAAGCGCATCGCCCGCGACTTGCACGTCACCATCCCGTATCAAAAAGCAACGCTCCATAATCCGATGTACAATAAGATGCAACGGACGATGACACAAGGAAAGATGACGGCAATCGCCCATAATGCTGCCTTGTCGGCGTTATTAAAAAAACTGGATCAGAAGCCAGACGCTATCTTGATCGACCAGTTCGCCGAAAAGAACGTCTATTACAGACATTTAAGCGGTGAAGCCGCTGTCGTGAAGGACGATGTCTTCTTTTCCACCAAGGCGGAAGGACTTCACGTGGCCGTCGCCGCCGCCTCGATTTTGGCGCGCGCGTTCTTTTTGAAAGAAATGGACAAATTGAGTCAAACCGTCGGCGTCACGTTACCAAAAGGAGCGGGCGCCAAAGTCGACCAAGTCGCCGCCACGTTGATTAAGCGTGATGGCGTCGAACGGTTGAATGACATCGCTAAAGTTCACTTCGCCAACACGAAAAAAGCCGTGCGTTTGAGCGAGTTGAAACGATAGTGCTCCTCGTCGACATATGGTATATTTGTTTCAAGGTTTAATGAACTTAAAAATTTTTGGAGGATAGCGTTCATGTTGCATTATAAAACGTATACATTAAGCGACGATCATCCTTGGGTCATCTTTATTCATGGCGCCGGGGGGAGCCTGTCTCACTGGTATCGTCAAATCCGACCGTTTAAAAAGAAATACAACGTCCTGTTGCTCGATTTGCGCGGCCATGGCGGATCGTATGATGCCGAGCAATCGTTGACGCAACCGCTCAACGCGTATACACTCGACGTCGTCGTCGAGGACGTGGTCGAAGTGATGGACCACTTGAACATCGAAAAAGGCCACATGGTCGGTCTATCGCTCGGGACGATCGTCATTCAAGCGATGTTCGAGCATCATCCGGAACGAATCGCCTCGGTCGTGCTCGGGGGCGCGATCGTCAAATTCAACGTTCGATCGACGTTGTTGATTCGTCTCGGCAGCCTCGTCCAAAGCTTCGTCCCGTACATGTGGCTCTATCAACTGTTCGCCTGGATTTTATTGCCGAAAAAACGCCACAAGAAGTCTCGGATGATGTTCGTCCGCGATGCGGCTAACCTTTGCCAGCGTGAATTCATCCGTTGGTTCAAAATGACCGAGAACATGAATCCGTTGCTGCGCCATTTCTCTTCGATTCAAACGTCCGTTCCAATCTTGTACGTGATGGGAGACGAGGACTATATGTTCCTTGAGGCGGTCGAACGCACGGCAAAACATCAGCCGACAGCGAACGTTCACGTCGTCCATGACTCCGGTCACGTCGTTAACGTCGACCAGCCGGACATCTTCAACACCGTATCGATGAACTTTATCGATGAACAAGTCGGATTGATCACGGCTAGCACGTCTTAACGAATTAACTCAAGAAAGGTAACGCTTACAAAAAAGAGCGGTTACCTTTCTTTTTTTTCGGCCGACAAATATTTTCAAATAAATTTTCAGAAAATATTGATTATTGAAAATTATCGTGTTAGTCTAAGACAAATCTTAGCAAAACGGAGGAGCGAAACGCCATGCATACACAGACACAACACGGCCTGCTGATTATTATTCGACGAAGGGACTGAAAATCGACTCGATGACCGAGACGAATTTTTGGGCCCTTGTTTCGATGGTTTCGGACGAGGCGCTCACCGTTTGTATCGTGCGCCTATCCCATCCGGATAGGTTTTTTTATTGGAAAATAGACAGAGGAGATGATGGAAGTGAAACAGTACGCAATGGATCGAATGATTAAAATATCAGCAGGAATGGCAAGTGCCGTCCTCGTCACGCTCGGGGTCGGACTGCTGATCGAGACGATCGGTAAAATGACAGGACTCGATATGCTCGTCACAATCGGCCAAGTCGCCAAGTCCTTGCTCGCTCCGGCGCTCGGTGCCGGTGTCGCCTATCAGCTCGGCGGGAATACCCTCATTTTATTCAGTTCGATGATTGCGGCGACCGTCGGCGGGGCCGCGCTCCAAACGACCGAAAGTGGACTCGTCCTCGTCCCTGGTCAACCGATCAGTGCGTTGATCGCAGCGGCTGCTGCCGTCTGGATTGGAAAGCGTGTACTCGGGAAGACGAAGTTTGACATGATGGTCGTCCCGGTTTCCGCCGTCCTTGGCGGCGGCATCGTCGGCGTCGGGGCTGCTGCCGTCACGACACCGCTCATCAACTCGATCAGCGCTAGCATCACGGCTTCCGTCAATACGTCACCAATCGCCACATCACTCGTCATCGCACTCGTCTTCAGTGTTATGCTCATGTCACCGGCTTCATCGGCCGCGCTCGCCATCGCGCTTCAACTCGATCCAGTCGCGAGTGCTGCCGCCTTGATCGGTTGTACGGCCCAGTTCGTCGGTTTCACGCTTATGGCCTATCGCCAAACCGACCCAGGCGGTTTGGTCGCATCGTTCTTCGTCACACCGAAAGTCCAGTTTCCGAACGTCGTCAAAAATCCACGCGTCGTCATGCCGCCGTTCATCGCGGCCATGATCAGCGCCCCGATCGCGACGCTCTGGTTCTCGCTCGAAGTACCGTACGAGATTGCCGGCCTCGGTTTGAACTCAATGATCGCACCACTCAACATCTTGGCGGCGCAAGGCGTCGAAGCGTTCGCCATCTTCGTCGGCACGGGCGTCGTGCTTCCGGCAGTCATTACGTTCCTTCTTTATAAAGTGACTTGCCTCGTCGGATGGACGAAGTTTGGTGACTTGGCACTCGAAGTGCAATGACAAAAACTGCGATTCCTAAGTTTAGGAATCGCAGTTTTTTGTGTTAAGCGCGAACGTCAGCGCCGTGAGCTACTTTCACAGCGGCGATAATCGCCTCGTAAGACGCTGTCACTTCTTCATCTTGAAGCGTGCGCGTCGGATCTTGATATTTAAGTGAGAAGGCGAGCGACTTCTCGTCTTCCCCGACGTTCTCACCCGTGTACACATCGAACAACGCGAGATCGATCAACAGCGGTCCAGCCGCCTGTTTGATTGTCGCTTCGACTTGACCGGCCGGGATGTCATGCTTCAACACGAGCGCTAAGTCGCGTGTGACGGATGGGAAACGCGGCACGTCTTCATAGATGAGCTCGGCTGTCTGTTGCAACACGTCCAAGTCAAGTTCGAACACGTACACTTCTTTCAACCCGTACACGTCTTTGGACACGCCTGGGTGGACTTGTCCGACGTAACCGATGACACGTCCGTCGATGAGCACGTTTGCGGTACGACCTGGATGCATATCCGCAACCACGGCCGCCTCATACGTCGCTTCGACACGTAGCGCAGCCAAGAGCGTCTCAACAGCCCCTTTGGCAACGAAGTAATCGACCGGGACACGCGTTCCTTGTGAACGGTGATCGTACCAGAGTCCCGTCAATACGCCGGCGACCCGCTCCGTTTCACGCGGCAACGTCTCACCTTGTTCGACATAGACGCGTCCTGTCTCATACAATCGCACGTTGGCTTGTTGACGCGACGTATTATAACGAGCCGCCTCGAGCAAACCTGGGATGATCGATGTCCGGAGCACCGAACGCTCTTCGCTCATCGGCATCGCTAAATTCACTTGCGTCAAATCGGCCCCACTGAAGCGCGAGGCGTTCCCGACACTCGTGAGCGAGTACGTGATGGCTTGCGACAGCCCTGCGCCTTGAAGGACACGACGGACGTGACGTCGCAACACGTTCTCTTTCGGAAGATACCCTTTCGAGCGCGACGCCGGAAGGCTCGACGGAAGACTGTCATAGCCATAGAGGCGTGCCACTTCTTCCGTGATGTCAGCCGGCAATTCCAAGTCAGGACGACGAGACGGTACGTGAACCGTCAACGTCTCATCACCGGTCACATCGAGACCGAGACGTTCCAAGATGCGGACGATCGTCGCCTGCTCAAGATCCATCCCGAGTCGATGGTTGATATAAGCGACAGAGACGTCAATCGTCCGGGCCGCCGATTCTTTGTCCCCAGCGATGACGATGTCGCTGATTGTGCCACCGCTCACTTCGACGATGAGTTCGGCCGCACGATCAAGGGCCAATTGCAACCGTTCCGGGTCTACCCCCTTTTCGAACCGGGCACTCGAATCCGAGCGTAAACCGAGCGTCCGGCTCGTCTTACGGACCGAGGCCGGTGCGAAATAGGCCGACTCAAGGATGATGCTCGACGTCGTCGCATCGACTTCAGTGTTCGCTCCACCCATGACACCGGCTATGGCGACAGGCTGTTCGCCGTTCGTGATGACCATCATCGAGGCATCGAGCGTGCGCGTTACGTCATCGAGCGTGACGATTTCTTCCCCGTCATGTGCTTGACGAACAGCAATCGTCGTTCCGAGTTTCGCCGTATCGAACGCATGAAGCGGTTGACCTAGCTCGAGCATGACGTAGTTCGTCACATCGACGACGTTGTTGATCGGACGGACGCCTTCTGCAATCAAAATGTTTTTCAACCATTGCGGTGAGTCACCGATGACGACGCCGTCGACACGGCGTGTCGCATAGTACGGACAGTTGTCTGTCTCGAGACGAACGCTGACCGTGTTCGCGACATCAGTCGTCACGTCGGCAGTCGGTAATGTGTATGGACGCTCAAGAATGGCCGCGACTTCATGAATGATCCCGTAAAGGCTCAAGCAATCCGAGCGGTTCGGAGTCAATCCGAGTTCGATTACTTCATCGTCGAGGTCTAACAGGCGGATGACGTCTGCACCGATTTCGACAGGTTCACGGAACGTGTGAATGCCGTCCTGCTCGTCTTCACGAATTTGTTTTTTCTCGAACCCGAGTTCCTCGAGCGAGCAAATCATCCCTTGCGACTCGACGCCGCGTAGCTTCGCTTTCTTGATTTTGAGTCCCGGGAGACGGGCTCCGACCGTCGCCACGATGACGTGTTGACCGGCGGCGACGTTCGGCGCGCCACAGACGATTTGGACCGGGCTTTCCGCGCCGATATCGACCGTCGTCACGTTCAATTTGTCAGCCTCCGGATGCTTCTCGCAAGCGAGGACATGCCCGACGACGAGTCCCGACAAACCTTCAGACCGGCTGACGACACTCTCGACTTCAATCCCGTTTTTCGTGATTAAGTCGCCAAGCGTTTGTCCGCTCAAATCGGATACATCAATATATTGATTCAACCATTTTTTTGATAATAACATGTGTGATCCCCCTTAGAATTGCTCGATGAAGCGTAAGTCGTTTGTATAGAAGTGGCGAATATCGTCCACCCCATGTTTTAACATCGCCATCCGTTCGACACCGATTCCGAATGCGAATCCAGACATCTTCGTCGAATCATAGCCTGCCATCTCGAGCACACGTGGATGCACCATCCCAGCACCCAAGATCTCAATCCAGCCCGTCTTCTTACAGACGTTGCAGCCTTTGCCGCCGCACTTGAAACAAGAGATATCGACTTCGACTGACGGTTCGGTGAACGGGAAGAAACTCGGACGGAGACGAATCTCACGCGTCTCACCGAACAGCTGCTTGACGAACGATTCGAGCGTCCCTTTCAAATCAGCCATCGAAATATGCTCATCGATGACGAGCCCTTCGATTTGCATGAACTGATGCGAATGGGTCGCGTCATCCTCGTCGCGGCGGTACACTTTGCCCGGGCAGATGATGCGAATCGGCTGTCCGCCTGCTTCGAGCATCGTCCGTGCCTGTACAGGGGACGTATGCGTCCGGAGGAGCGTCTCGTCTGTGACATAGAACGAATCCTGCATGTCGCGGGCCGGATGGTCTTTCGGGAGGTTGAGCATCTCGAAGTTATACAAGTCGGTCTCGACTTCCGGACCTTCGGCGATCGTATAGCCGAGGCCGACGAACAAATCTTCCATCTCATCTACAATCTGTTGAAGCAAATGCGTGTGTCCTGGCAATGACGTCCGACCTGGGAGCGTGACATCAATCGTTTCCGCCGCGAGTTTCGCTTCGAGTTCGACTGCCTTCACTTCCTCGATCCGGGCCTCTAACGTATCTTGGATTGTCGTGCGGACCGTGTTGACGAGTTCGCCGACGGCAGGTCGTTCTTCAGGTGAGAGTTTCCCCATCCCGCGCAACACTTCGGTCATCGGCCCCTTTTTGCCTAAATATTTGATGCGGACGTCGTTCAACGTCTTTTGTGTCGATGCCGCCCCAATCTCTTGGAGCGCCTCTTGTTGTAACAACTCTAACTGTTCTTTCATTACTAGTTCCTCCTCTACAAAAAAAGCCCCTTCAGTCGATGACTGAAGGGACGAATAATCGCGGTACCACCCTGCTTGGCCGTTTGAGGCCCACTTAAGAGGCATCGTTATCGAGATGCCAACCCGGTGTTGTCTCCAACACGACTCCAGAGTGAATTCGGCGCCGCCCGAGGCATCGGCTCTCAATCACGGCCCATGCTCCCTGTACTCGTTCGGTAGTTCGCGTACTATGCTCCTTCAACGTCTATACTATTACGTTCAATACAACTAACCTATCATGATTCAAAAAAGCTGACAAGTTTATTTTAGCGCGATCCGATACATGAGGATCCCGGCCGCGACCGCGGCGTTGAGTGATTCGGCGTCACCGAGCACCGGGATATGGACACGCGTGTCACACAAGGCAAGGACGTCAGCGTGAACGCCTTGCGCCTCGTTCCCGATGACGAGAGCGACTTTCTCGTTGAAGTCAACTTGGTCGTATGACTTCGCTTTTGAAAGGGCCGTCCCGTACACGTGGAAGCCTTCACTCTTTAATTCAGGTAACGTCTCGAGTAAATCGACCGAGCTCACGTTCACGTGGAACAGTGAACCTTGCGTCGCCCGGACCGCCTTGGCGTTATACGGGTCGACCGTCCCTTTTCCGAGCAAGACGGTATCAAACCCGGCCGCATCAGCCGTCCGAATCATCGTCCCTAAGTTGCCAGGGTCTTGAATCCGATCGAGGACGAGAACGTGCTTCATCTTCCGCTCGACCGGGGACATGTTCACGACAGCGAACACGCCTTGCGTCTTCTCCGTCTCAGACAACAAATCGGCGACGTGGTCCGATAACTCGAGCACAGGCATTTCATCTAGACGCCACGAGTTCTTTGGCGAGTATGATTCACCCATGATCAACTGAACGAGACGACCGGCACGAATCGCCTCGTCGACCAAATGCTCGCCCTCGACAAGAAATTGCCCGGACTCTTGTCTGCCTTTTTTCGTCATCAACCGTTTCAACCGCTTGATGGTCTCACTTTTCGTAGACGTGATTTTCGTCATATTATCCCTCTTTCAACCATTGAACCGTTTCTTGATCTAATCGTTTTGTGAGTGCGACGACTAAGTCGACCGCCGCCTCATAATCCGCTTTATGAATAATCGAGACGTTCGTGTGCAAGTAACGGACCGGTACCGTGAGCGCTACGGCCGGCATCCCGACACCTGATAGATGGAAACGACCGGCGTCCGTACCGCCACCCGGCGTCAAGTCTAATTGATACTTGATGTCATTCTCTTTCGCCACGTCAACGATCAAATCGATTAAACGCGGATTCGTGACCGTCGTCGCATCAAAGAAGATGACTTGGACCCCTTCTCCGAGTTTAGACAACCCTTCAGCCGGCGTCATGCCCGGCGTGTCTCCCGGAATGCCTGTATCCACGGCAATGGCGACGTCCGGTTTGATCAAGTTGGCCGCTGTCACCGCACCGCGCAAACCGACCTCTTCTTGGACGGTCGCACCGGAGAAGACGACACCTGGCACGGTTTCTTCTTTCAAACGTTTCGCCGCTTCAATCGCGATGGCGCAACCGATTCGGTTGTCCCATGCTTTTGCCATCAAAAAGTTCTCATTTTTCATGACCGTGAACTCACAATGCGGGACGACCGTATCTCCCGGGCGAATTCCCCATTCGGCGACTTCGTCTTTCGATGTCGCGCCGATATCGAGGAACATGTCCTTGATCTCGACCGGTTTTTTGCGGGCTTCCATCGGCAAGACGTGTGGCGGCTTCGCCCCGATCACGCCAGGAATCTTTTCACCCGAGCGCGTCACGACGTCCATGCGTTGTGCCAATAGCACTTGGTTCCACCAACCGCCGAGTGCTTGGAAACGAAGGAACCCTCCTTCTTCGATTCGTGTCACCATGAAGCCGACTTCGTCCATATGGCCGGCAATCATGACACGCGGGCCATCGGCGTCTCCGGTCACACGCCCGAACAAGCTGCCAAGTCCGTCTTGTTCAAACGATTCGACGTGCGGTTCGAGGTATTCGCGCATGAGAGATCGGACTTCCCCTTCGTTTCCTGGGACACCTGTCGCATCCGTCAATCGTTTTAACATATGTAATGATTCGTTCATCTCATATCGCTCCTTTTTCCGTTTAGTAGCCTTGATCTTGTCGCTCATGGTTCACTTGATTTTTCGACATATACGCCATCATAATCAATTCTTCATTAAACCCTAACGTATAACCGAGTTCGAGATATGCCGCCATCAGCGTCTCGTACATCGCTTCCGTCTTCGACAAACCAAAATTCGTCACTTTCCGGAAAACGTCTAAAAAAGCATCAGTCGCATCAAGATACGAGCTACCGGCCGGGAACGACTCCCGTTCATAACCGAGGGCGAGGCCGAGTGACAGTAAAAAGTGCATGCCGTCAACATACTCCTCTAAGATCACGTCTTGAGGCGACGGGCCTTTCGTCGACCAAAATTTAAAACTACGGGTCTCATTGGCGAGTTCCCCAAGTTCGACGTGTAACGCGAGCAAGCGCTCATCGAATTGGTTCCCGGATAGTTGATGTTCTTCTTTGATCCGCTCATCCAAACGACGCTGCTGATCAAATAATGTTGTCCAGTTCACCGGTTGCTCCTCCTATTCTCCACTTAAAGCAGTACTAAAATCATTAAAGACCAGCCCACTGCTAAAATCAATACTTGTAATTGGACGCTTTTTGGGGCATGAACGGTCTTCTTGCGTGTCAAATGAAGCCCGAACAGCGCACCGATCGCGCCGCCCGCGTAAGCGTATAATATGTTGAAATCACCGTTCCCGTGCGTGTAGTTCTTCGCTTGGATGTACGTGAAGACGTTCAAGACGATGAGCGCCACGGCGATGATTGCTAAAACCGATTGATCCATACGTTCTCCTCCTTCTCTTCATCTTAAGAAATTACCGAGAAAAAAGAAAGCGCCGAGACATTATCTCGGCGCTTTCGTTTGAACGATTAAGCGTTCAATTTTGATTTAGCTGTGTCAGCGAGTGACGCGAACGCTTGTGCATCCGTCACAGCAAGCTCAGCAAGCATCTTACGGTTGATGTCGATCCCTGCAAGCTTGAGGCCGTGCATCATACGGCTGTATGAGAGGCCGTTTGTGCGTGCTGCCGCATTGATACGTGTGATCCAAAGACGACGGAAATCACGTTTCTTTTGACGACGGTCACGGTATGCGTACATGAGTGACTTCATGACCTGTTGTTTTGCTACTTTAAATAGAATATGTTTTGCGCCATAATAACCTTTGGCCAATTTGATTTGCTTTTTACGACGTTGACGAGTCGTATAACCGCCTTTTACGCGTGGCATATAGTTTCCCTCCTAAATTCCTTCTGTATTACTTCGCAATCATGTTGCGAATGCGTTTGAAGTCTCCAGCTGATACGATAGCACCTTTACGGAGCTTACGTTTCGCTTTTGTCGATTTGTTACCAAACAAGTGACTTGTGTAAGCGTGTGAACGCTTGAGTTTACCTGATGCAGTACGTTTGAAACGTTTTGAAGCACCACGGTGCGATTTCATTTTCGGCATGAGTATTTCCTCCCCACTATGACTCGATGATTAATCTTCTTTCTTCGGAGCCAGCACTAAGAACATGCTGCGTCCTTCCATCTTCGGCTTTTGTTCAACTGTTGCCAAGTCGGCACATTCCGCCGCCAATTTTTCCATAACGCGTCTGCCGATTTCCGAGTGTGTGATGGCACGTCCGCGGAAACGGATCGACGCCTTCACTTTGTTTCCATTTTCAAGGAATTTGCGAGCGTTACGCAATTTCGTCTGGAAATCATTTTCCTCGATTGTCGGGCTGAGGCGTACTTCTTTCAATTGGATGACCTTTTGGTTTTTACGCGCTTCTTTCTCCTTTTTCTGGAGTTCGAAACGGTATTTACCATAGTCCATGATTTTAGCGACCGGTGGGTTTGCTTTGTCGGCGACCAAGACTAAGTCGAGTTCAGCCTCTTCAGCCAAGCGTAATGCTTCACTGCGCGATTGCACACCGAGTTGTGCACCGTCCGCTCCAATTAAGCGAACTTCACGGGCACGAATGTTTTCGTTGATAAAGAGCTCTTTGCTAATGGTTAGCACCTCCATCGTGCGATTGCACGAGTTTTAGATTGATAAGACAACATGGCAATAAAAAAAGCGTCGGCAGTTTCCCGCCCACACATCATTTCGAATCCAAAGCGGAACAATTCCGACTTTGAGTTGCGTACATGATGGACCTGACCGAAGCTGTTCGGACGAGGTGAGAAGCGGGCGCTTCTGCTTTGTTGTTTTTAATCACTAAGTCATCTTAACACTAACAGGAAAAGATGTCAAGAATTCGCGCATGAATAATTGGTAGCTCACACTTTTATGATAATAACAGTCATTCCATCGTTTCGCAATACCTTTTGTACGGGAATAAAAATAAAAAAGGGAGGGATGGACATGGATTGGCGAAATAAGATCGGTGATGACCATAATTATCATGACCAAGTCGAGCGGATCGTCACGGAAACGATGCGTCATCACGGACTTGAAGATGAGAAGCTGAAAGCGGTGTTGACCGACCTTCTCGAAGAGATGAACCGGATCACGTTGAAGATTGTCGATGACAACAAGAGCGCGCGGGACTACATCTATAAACGTTGGTATTAAAAAAGGGCGTGAGCCCTTTTTTAAACCTGTTTAATTCGTCAACGATTTGAAGAAGTTACTGAGCGCCGCGAACAATCGGGCGAAGAACCCTTTCACTTCTTCTTGTTCGAGGAAAGATTGGACGTTTTGTCCGGCCCCTTTCAACCCGTCACTGATCGATCCCCAATCGAGGTTCGCTTGTTGCATATTCTCGAACAGACCTGTCAAACGGTTCAGTTGCGTGTCTGACAGCTGGACGTTGTTTTGATTGAGCACTTGAATGACGATATCGCGAATCTCGATGTTCGTCTCTGGTTTTTCGTTGGCGATCGCCGCTTTGATCTCGTTCATAAGACCCGCGACATCGTCTTGGCCGACCGTTTTCCCGATTTCTGACGTGACGGCGAGTTCTTCTTGGGCGAGCGCTTTCCGCTCTTCACTCAATTCGATGCCCGTCTCACTGGCGGTGACGTCATACGCCTTCATGATGCCTGTGAGAGCGGACGTGCCGGTCACGCGAATCGGTGACGTGATGTAGATGTCTGCGTCGGTCACACCGGCCGTGACGAGTGCATTCGCATACATATCTTCCGTCACCCACGTGACGTTCTCCGTCTTAATGTTCAACCCTGTGCCTTCCTCCATCAATTTGATGCGGGCCGACGAGTACATCCCACCCCCACGCTGGGCTTGTGGAACCGCGTCGCCTAAATATTTTTCTTCGTCGGCCACGGTCGCGATAATCGGATCGATGCCGGCCGGTGCCTCGACGCGGTCGAGCACCCACTGTTGCTGGTTCGAGGAGAGCGACTCCCCGAGCGTGACGATTGTATCGTCCACGATGGCTTCTGCGTTTACTTTTGGTATCATGCTCGTCGCGACGACCGAACCGATTGTCAGCGCTACGAATGGTTTCATAAATTTCAAGATAATCACTCCTTTCTTCTACCTTACGTGTTCTCTCACCTATTTCGCATCCGTCTTTAGACCGAAAAGAAGACCACCCTTCCGAAGAAGGATGGTCCCTCGTTTAACGTGAACGATTGGCGATTTCTTCCGTCAACGACGTGATAAATTCGTCGAGTGAAGCCGACACTTGTTCTTGTTGGCCGTAACGGCGGATGTTGACCGCCCGCTCGTCGCGCTCTTTGTCGCCGAGCACGAGCGTCATCGGGATTTTCTTCATCTGTGCCTCACGAATCTTATAGCCGAGTTTCTCGTCGCGAAGATCCGTCTCGACACGGACGCCACGTTTGACGAGCTCCGCTTTCACTTCTGCGACATACTCGTCATGGACGTGCGACACCGGGATCAACTTCACTTGGACCGGTGCGAGCCATGTCGGGAAAGCGCCTTTGTACTCTTCGATCAAGTACGCGACGAACCGTTCCATCGTCGAGACGACACCGCGGTGCAACACGATCGGGCGGTGATCTTTGCCGTCCGGACCTGTGTACGTCAAGTCGAAACGTTCTGGGAGCAAGAAGTCGAGTTGAACGGTCGAGAGCGTCTCTTCTTTGCCGAGCGCCGTGCGGACTTGGACATCAAGCTTCGGTCCGTAGAACGCCGCTTCTCCGTCTGCCTCGAAATACGGGAGACCGAGCTCGTCCATCGTCTCTTTCAACTGACGTTGGGCCGTCTCCCAGATCGCGTCGTTGTCGAAGTACTTCTCTTTGTCGGCCGGGTCACGATACGACAAGCGGAAGCGATAGTCTTTAATGCCGAAGTCGGCGTATACTTCTTGGATCAAATGAACGATGTCTTTGAACTCTTGCTTCATCTGTTCCGGTGTGACGAACGTATGTCCATCGTTTAATACCATGTAACGGACGCGTTGAAGGCCTGTGAGCGCTCCAGACATCTCGTAACGGTGCATACCGCCGAGTTCGGCGATACGAAGCGGCAACTCACGGTACGAGCGCGGCTCGTGCTTGTAGATCGTCATATGGTGTGGGCAGTTCATCGGTCGGAGCACGAGTTCCTCATTGTCCATCTCCATTTTCGGGAACATGTCGTCTTGATAGTGGTCCCAGTGTCCAGACGTCTTATACAAGTCGACCGAGCCGAGAACCGGCGTATACACATGCTGGTAGCCGAGTTCGAGCTCTTTGTCGACGATATAACGTTCGACCGTGCGGCGAATCGACGCACCTTTCGGGAGCCACATCGGCAAGCCTTGACCGACTTCTTGTGAGACGAAGAAGAGATCGAGCTCTTTTCCGAGTTTACGGTGATCACGCTCTTTCGCTTCTTCTAAAAGACGCAAATGTTCCGCGAGCTGTTCTTTCGTCGCCCACGCCGTCCCATAAATACGTTGGAGCATTTTGTTATTTGAATCGCCACGCCAGTAGGCACCGGCGACACTCATCAATTTGAACACTTTCAATTTCGACGTCGATGAAACGTGTGGTCCACGGCAAAGGTCGAAAAATTCACCTTGATGATACATCGTGAGCGTCTCATCGGCCGGAATGTCTTCGAGCAATTCGATTTTGAGCGGGTCCCCGAGTTCTTTATAACGGGCGAGCGCCTCGTCACGTGACACGACTTCACGTGTGATGTCGAGGTTCTCGTCGACGATACGCTTCATCATCTTCTCGATTTCTGGAAGGTCTTCCTCGTTAATGCGACGGTCCATCTCGATATCATAATAGAATCCGTTCTCGATCGTCGGGCCGATCCCGAGATAAATCGAGCCTTCTTCACCGTAAAGACGCTTGATCGCTTGTGCCATCAAGTGCGCTGACGAGTGACGCATCAAATCGAGTCCGTCTTCCGAGTCAGGCATGACGAGCTCGATACGGCCGTCGTGATTGATCGGACGGCGATAGTCAATCAGTTCACCGTCAATTTTGGCGGCGATCGCCTTTTTACGAAGTCCTGGGCTGATCGAACCCGCCACTTCTTCTGCTGTGATCCCCGCCTCGAACTCTTTGACGGCGCCATCTGGAAATGTTAAATGAATCATGTGTCAACTTCCCCTCTCTATTTAGAAAAAAATAAAAAAAGCCCATCCCTATGAAAGGGACGAGCTTTGATTCTCGTGGTACCACCCTCGTTCCCAAGCAGAAGCTTGGCTCGAACACACGATAACGAGTGTGACCCGCCGCACGATTGTCCCGTACGGTGCTAAGAGGGAGTAAGACGGTCGTCGTGTTTAGGAAGCTCGCACCAACCTTCCCTCGCTTAGAAACCCGTATCGACATCTCGTGTCCTCTATTCCTGCATCGGTTATATGCTTATTAGTATAGTCAACCTAATCGAGAAAAACAATCCTTTAACGACGGCGATTTTCACCTTTCAACTCGATTTGTGTCGTCGTCGTTGAAATCCGTTGCATGAGCCGTTGCGCTTTCATCTTATTTTGCGGGGAACCATCGATTGAGAAATGTGTCTCCAGCTCTTCTCCGCTAAAGTTTGAGCTGTATAACGTCGGCAGACGGTGCATCATGCGGTACTGCAAAATGATTCCGAACAATTCGTCACGAACCCATGGGCTGATCGCTTCCGCCCCGATGTCGTCAATCAATAGGACCGGAACGTGTTGGAAAGACGTCAAGAAAGAGTCGAACGAGTCGGTCCGTATTTTCCGTTTCGCCTCGGAGACGAAGCCCGGCGCGTGGACGAGAATCGTCTCGATGTCCGCGACTTTCAACTCATTGGCGATGGCGGCGAGGAGATACGTCTTCCCGACACCGAAGCTACCGTGTAAATAGAGCCCGTTCACTTTTTGACCGGTCTTCATGCCTGAAACGAATCGCATCGCCTCGCGAAGCGCGATCTTTCTGGCATCATCGGACCAATCGAACGAATCAAAGCTCGCTTCCCGTACTTCTTCAGGCAAGAACAGGCTCTTGAACTTACGGTCCATCTCTTTTTGTCGCCGCGCTTGACGATGCTTCACCGTCTCTTCATAACGGATCGCGACTTGTCCGAGATCGACGTAAAGGACTGGTTGATGACCGGGGATGACGGCATGCTCTTCCACGAGTTTCTTCCCGTCCATTTGTTCGGCGTATTCACTCAACTTCGTGAAGCCGATTTCGATCGCTGACTCGTCCAATTCTGGATGAGCGCGTAAAAATGCGATGATGCCCGGATGCTCGAGGGTTCGCCGGCGAATCGACTCGTACGCTTCCCGCACTTCTTTTCGATTCATCATCTGGGCAAGCGTTTGATTGATGCGTTCCATGTCCCTCATCCTTTCTCTTTCAATTCATTGAGCAGCTTGACGAGCTCGGCGTCGTCTGGCACCGAAGACTCGAGCTCTTGTTTCCGCTTCTGATCGTAGGAACGTTGCTCTTTCGCTTCCTCTTCGAGCCATTTCGGTAGCTCGGTCTGTTGTGTCTTCCGTCTCGCCCCGACTGTCGTCCGTTGCACGTTTTCGCGTTTTTGTTGTTTTTTCTCAATCAAGGCGTCTTGTGTCGCTTCTTGCTCGAGCGCGTCTTTCGCATGGAGGTAACCTGCCGTCTTCCAGCTCGTGGCGATGCGCATGACATAATTTTCACTGAGCCGCGTCTGTTTCTTCACTTCGATACAATAGTAGAACAACGCATTGATGACACTTGGCGCGAGGCCGAGCGTATCGACCATCTCGATGATGAGCTGTTCATCACTCTTCGAGAGCTGCGGCGTCTTCCGGAGCGTCGACACGTATTGATGTGGGTGTGCCGTTTCCATGACGGCGACGTCGTGCAAGTCGCCAACCGCTGCCTTTGTCGTCTCATCCGACTTCACTTTTCGGTGCCGCGTCTGCTTTTTCTTCAATTGAAGAACCATTTGACGGCATCCGTCGCGCTTCTCTTGCTCACTGAGCGGCAAGTACGCTTCGTGGACGAAATACTCTTTCAGCATCTCCGCCATCAATTCTTCATCGATTTGGGAGACGTAAGCAAGTTTCGTGATCGTCTCATCAAGCTTCTTCGTGAAGAAACCGACCGGGAAGTTCGTCAACTTTTTGACGATATCCATGTCAAACGTATAGTTGATTTCAATCTTCGCCCGATCCGGTTTCTCATAGTTCTTTTGCGTGAACGCCATATGATTGACGCCTTTGACGTCGAACACTTCATTAAAGTCTTTCGTCACTTCGACGATGCCCGCCGGGAGCGGATCGATCGTGAACCGTCCTTGCAGCTGTTTGAAGCGGACTTCTCCTACTTTATAAAAGAGAAAACTCGACAACAGCCCGTCATTTAAAAACGTGTGCGGTGCGAGCGGTACACGCAGTTGATAGACGTACTGGGTCACGCGGGCATCTTTCGTCTTGTACGTGCGCACGAGACCGATCGCCTCGAGGCGGAACAAACTGTCCGTCAACTCGTTGATCGAATAATCGAGCAGTTCACAAAGCGCACTGTGCGACATATAGTTCGATTTCATCTTGCCCGGTTTCAACTCGCTCCATAGCGTTTGGTATAGCGCGAGCGCTCTCACTCCGATGACCGGTTGGTACAAGTGATAGAGTGACTGATACGATTCGCGATCGATGAGTCCGGTACTCATGATCAATAATTCATCGGTTCCGAATATGGTCCGTTCTTTTTCCATAATGATTCTCCCCTGAAAAAGGGCGACCAGAAGGCCGCCCCTTTAGTTGGTCGATTTCTCTTGCTTCATTAAATCTTCTAACTCTTTAAAGAACACAGAGATATCTTTAAATTGGCGGTAGACCGAGGCGAAGCGGACGTAAGCCACTTCATCGACACGGGCGAGCTCGTTCATGACGAGTTCACCGACTTGTTCACTCGGAATCTCGGACTGGCCGAGGGCACGTAACTGCTGCTCGACTTTCGTGACGACGCCTTCGAGTTGTTCGAGCGTGACCGGTCGTTTCTCACAGGCCCGTATGATGCCTCGAAGCACTTTCTCACGGCTGAACTCCTCTCGATTTCCATCTTTTTTCACGATGATGAGCGGTGTTTGTTCAACGGTCTCAAACGTCGTGAACCGATAACCGCACTGTTCACATTCCCGGCGGCGTCGGATTGAGTAAAAATCTTGGACAGGACGGGAGTCGAGCACCCTCGTTCCGTTATGATCGCATTTAGGACAACGCATGCTCAGCCCTCCTTATCGTTCGACAGATTGGTTTCCGATGGCACGGAGCGGGAATTTTTGCTCTAACGCCTCATAATACTTCGTGACGAGCGGGCCGAGGTCCGGACCGATCCGACTTTCACGATTCATCGTGAAATCGACGGCCGTCCGTCCCCCATCGACTTGAATGATTGTAGCGAGTGCGTCCCAGCCCTCACCGTTAAAAGCAAGTTCCCCACGTTCAGAATCGACGCGACGGACCGTTTGGCCTTGTGTTTTGATTTGTTCACTTAACCATGTCAGCACCGCGTTCGGCGACGCCGCGAAGTAACGGGTGCGCAACGCTTCATTTTTATGCGAATCATCAGTTTGAATATGTGTTTGAAACTTATCGAATAATCCCATTTTCCACCTCAACAACTCATTTATATACGTTAAGCATATCAAAATTAAGGCTCCAACAAAACAATTAAAAGGGCTGACCGAAAATCGGCCAGCCTCAAAAGGTCAATCTGATTATTTGCTGATTGCCACTTGCGCTTCAGGAACACGGATTGGTCCCATCCCACGATCAAGTTTGACGTCTTCACGCACTTTCGCATCCAAACCTTCAGCGATATACTGTGACGCTGTAGCCGGATCGATACGATCCCCACATGTGAACACATCGACTGATGCGTAACCATGCTCTGGGAAACTGTGAATCGTTAAGTGTGATTCTGAAATGATAACGACCCCACTTACACCGTGTGGTGCGAATTTGTGGAAAGCGACTTCGCGGACTTCAGCGCCCGAGCGAAGTGCTGCATCGACGAACAAGCGCTCGATGTAGTCGATATCGTTCAATTTGTCGGGATTGCACTCCCAAAGTTCTGTAATAATGTGACGTCCCATAGTATCCATATTAGTGGATCCCCCTTTACATCAATGGTCTCAAAGTAGTTGATGATCACTCACTTTGTGCCTGAATCGCCCACAACCACGGGGGCAAGTTAGTCCAAAGAGGTCCTAACCCTTTAAGTTGCGTTTGTCAGACCAATTGAAGTTCACGAGATTGAGTGTATCGTGTTTGGGACGTCGTTACAAGATATTTGTTTCAATTCTTTAAAAATATTTTTGGTTAAATATATTTTTTTAAGCGTGGGTTTCTTGTCGCCCGATTTGAAGGTAGCTCGCCACCATGTCTAACAGATCGACGACACGGCACGAATAGCCCCATTCATTGTCATACCACGCGAGCACTTTAACATGGTTCCCGCCGAGCACCATCGTCGAATCCGCATCGATAATCGACGACCGTTCGTCACCGTTAAAATCGATCGAGACGAGCGGCTCGTTCGAGACACCGAGAATGCCAGTCATCTCCCCGTGGGCTGCCCGTTCGAACGCCTCGTTCACTTCGTCAACCGTGACGTCGCGGCGCAGTTCGACGACGAGGTCGACGAGCGAGACGTTCGGCGTCGGGACACGAAGCGCCATCCCGTTCAGTTTACCTTGAAGTTCGGGCAAGACGAGTCCGATTGCTTTCGCGGCCCCGGTCGAAGTCGGTATAATCGAAGTACCACAAGCCCGGGCCCGGCGTAAATCTTTATGTGGATTGTCGATGTTGTTTTGGTCGTTCGTGTAGGCGTGCACCGTCGTCACGAGTCCCGTCTCAATCCCGAACGTCGCGTCGAGCACTTTGACGACCGGTCCGAGGCAGTTCGTCGTGCATGATGCGTTCGAGATGACGTGATCATGCTCCGGTGTGTACTCGCGATCATTGACCCCCATCACAATCGTCCGCACATCACCTTTCCCCGGCGCCGTCAAAATGACTTTCTTCGCACCTGCCGTCAAATGCTTCTTCGCCCCGATGTCAGAATTGAACTTCCCCGTCGCCTCGACGACGATCTCAACACCAAGCTCCCCCCACGGCAGCCTTTCCGGATCGCGCTCCGATACGAGCTCGATTCGTTTCCCATCGACGATGAGCGCATCCCCATGCGCCCGTACCGTCAACGTGAACGGCCCGTGGACCGTGTCGTGTTTGATCAAGTGCGCGAGCGTCTCTGCCGGATAACTCGCATTGATGGCCACGACGTCATGCCGTCCTTCGAGCATCAACTTCCGAAACACCATTCTCCCGATACGTCCAAAACCATTGATTGCCACTTTCGTCCCCATTCTAGTTCCCCCTTTTTTTCTGCGTTACGACACCATTATAACGGATAATTGGAAGCGTTTTCACTATCAATCGTCACATTTCTTTCACTTTTTTACAGTTTCAGTTTTGAAAAAGAGGGAAATTTGGTGTAGAGCTTGGAAAGGAGCTATGTATTATGTTTAGTTGGGGAGACTTAGACAAATTCGTCATCTCGTTCTTTATCATTTTACCGATTGTGACAATTATCCATCAGTTCGGGCATTTCTTTTTCGCGAAATTATTCGGAGGATCGCTTGATATGGAGATCGGGACAGGAAAGAAACTATTTAAAATCGGTCGGCTACAGTTTAACCGCGTCTATTTCTATGACGCTTGGTGCCAATTTTCTGACTTGAAGTATAGTAATCGCTTGACGAGGAGCATCGTCTACGCGGGCGGCTCTATCTTCAATCTAGCTAGTATTTTGATCGTGAACGGATTCATCTTGACACGCGAGCTTGAACCGACGATCTATACGTATCAATTCGCATATTTCTCGTTTTATTACGTGTTCTTCTCGCTCTATCCGATCTACTATTCGAACGGACACCCGAGCGATGGCCGCGCCATTTATGACACGTGGCGAAAAGGAAAACCTGATGCCGACCCGCTCAACTAACAAAAAACGCATCCCGCTTCAAAGATGCAACCATCAAAAAAGAAGGCGTCATTCGCCTTCTTTTTTGATGGTCTGAAACTGTTCGACAAGTCGTGTCACTTGAGGCGGCAGTTCACTTAGCGCCCCGTTGTTATTGATGAGGAAATCGGCATGATGCTTTTTCTCTTCGATCGGCATTTGCGACTGAATGCGCGCGAGCGCTTCTTCTTTCGTCAAACCGTTCCGTTCCATGAGCCGCATCAACTGAATCTCTTCCCGGCAGTAGACGACGACCGTGTAATCGACGAGGTCGCGCATCGTCCCTTCGAACAAGAGTGGAATATCGAAGATGACGACGGTCTCTCCCGCCGCCTCATACCCCCGCATCTCCTCTTCCATCTGTTCACGGATGGCCGGATGCATGAGTTGATTGAGCAGTTGCCGCTTATGAGCGTCATGGAAAATCTCTCGTCCGAGCGCCGGCCGATTCAACTGTTCACCTTCAAAACAACGCGGAAACGCTTCGCTTACAGCGGTGTGCGCTTTCCCGCCTGGTTCCACGACGACACGGGCGATTTTGTCAGCATCGATGATCGGGATGCCTTCTTGTCGGAATAGACGTGATACCGTCGATTTCCCTGTCGCGATCCCACCTGTCAACCCAATCTTCAACATCTTGTCCACCTCTTATTTTTGGCAGTGTGGACAGTAATGTGTGCCCCGTCCACCTAGTTTCATCTTTTCAATTGGGCGGCCGCAGTTTCGGCACGGCTCGCCGGTCTGGCCGTATACGTACAACGTCTCTTGAAACGTACCGGTCGCCCCGTCCGGATTCGTATAACTCCGGATCGTGCTTCCCCCTCGCTCAATCGCCTCGGTCAACACGGCGACCGCTTCTTGACGCACCGCCTCGACCTCTTCAAGCGACAACGAGGCCGCCGGACGCGTCGGGTGAATCCCGGCGCGGAACAGTGTCTCATCGACATAAATGTTGCCTAGCCCGACAAAGATCGACTGATCGAGGAGCGCCGTCTTGATAGCGCGGACGTTCATCCGTTTCATGCGTTCATGCAACGTCTCGGCCGTCACATTCGGGTCGAACGGTTCTAAGGCGAGCAAGGACAGCGGCGGCGTCACATACAACGCTTCATTCGTCTTGATCTCCATCGTGCCGAACTTCCGAACGTCGTTATAGTGAAGCGTAGTCCCGTCCGAGAACGTGAAGACGACGTGAGTATGTTTGACCGGACTGACTGTTTCGCCATGCGGATAAAATTTTCCTTCCATCCGCAAATGAGAGACGAGATAACCGTTCGTCAGTTTAAACAAAATAAACTTGCCGCGTCGCTCGACGTCTTGAATCGTCTCGCCGAGCAGCTGTTGTTTCCAAATCTCAGGCTCGTGCCCTCGAATGATTTTTGCGTCGAGCACATCGACGGCTGAAATCGTCTTTCCGGAGACGAACGGTCGCAACCGCCGACAGACCGTTTCCACTTCAGGTAATTCAGGCATAATGACTTCCTTCCTCTAACTTATTTCGTGTCAAACCACGTCTCTCCGAACGATCCGTCCGCACGAAGCGGGACGTCGAGTTTGACGGTGTGTTCCATCGCGCCTTTGACGAGCGTCTCGAGCTCTGTCATTTCTTCTTTCGGCCCTTCAAAGATCAGTTCATCGTGAACTTGAAGCAACAGCTTCGACTGAAGTCCAGACGACCGGAGCGCCGTGTCGACATCGATCATCGCCTTTTTAATGATGTCGGCTGCCGTTCCTTGAATCGGTGTATTGATGGCCGTCCGTTCCGCGAAGCCCCGCAAATTGAAGTTCCGAGAGTGGATGTCCGGGATGTTACGACGCCGTTTGAGCATCGTCTCGACATAACCATGCTCGCGCGCGCGCTCGATTGCGGCATCCATGAACCGTTTGACGCCAGGGAATTGCTCGAAGTACGTATCGATGAACGTCTGTGCCTCTTTCCGGCTGATTCCTAAGTTTTGCGATAGTCCGTAGTCACTGATGCCGTAGATGATCCCGAAGTTGACGGCTTTCGCCTGCCGACGCATGAGCGACGTCACTTCTTCTTTGGCGACACGGAACACGTTCGCCGCTGTCGACGTATGGATGTCCTCGTCATGAAGGAACGCCTCGAGCATCTTCTCATCTTGTGACATATGTGACATGATCCGGAGCTCGATTTGCGAATAATCGACCGCATACAGCATCCAACCTTGTTCGCTCGGCGTGAACGCTTTACGAATCCGCCGTCCTTCTTCTAATCGAATCGGAATGTTTTGTAAGTTCGGGTTGACCGATGACAGTCGACCGGTCTGGGTGAGCGTCTGCGTATAACGTGTATGAATCTTCCCGTCCGCTTTGATCACTTTTTGCAACCCTTCGACGTATGTCGACTGCAATTTGCCGAGTTCTCGATAATGCATGATATGTTCGACGATCGGGTGAAGCGGAGCCAGCTTTTCCAATACGTCAGCCGCCGTCGAGTAGCCAGTCTTCGTCTTTTTGACGGGCGGGAGCGCCAATTTCTCAAACAAGATGACACCGAGCTGTTTCGGCGAGTTGATATTGAACGCTTCACCGGCCAGACCATGAATCTCTTCCTCAAGCTGACGGATCCTGCCGCCGAGGTCTTCTTCCATCACTTTTAACGTCGCGACATCGACGTGGATACCGGCCCACTCCATCTCGGCGAGCACCGCCACGAGCGGACGTTCTAAATCTTGGTACAAGGAGGTCTGCTCGTTTTGATCGAGTTCGGCCGAGACACGGTCGAATAGTGAGAGAATCGCCATCGCCTTTTCCGCGACGTGCTGTTCGAAAACGTCTTGCTCCGGTACGTGACGTTTCGCCCCTTTTCCGTAGACAGCCTCGTCTTCCGGAAGGGTGTAGTCAAAATGAGCGGCAATCGAATCGAGCGTCGTCCCACCTGACAAGTTTAGAAGATATCCGGCCACGAGCAGGTCTTCATAGCCAGCGAGCGTTAATTCATGACGCTTCAATTGAATGATCGTCTGTTTTGCGTCTAAGCAGATGGTTTTCCTTGCCTCATCGGCCAGCCACGATTTCACGGCCGGTTCGCTTAACAACGACACGTCCCCGACCGTCACTCCGGCTTTCGAGGCGATTGCCACACCGATGATGTCGTCTTCGAAATAATCGTCTCGTAATTGTTCAAGGACCAAAACGGCTTCCGTCAAATCTTGTTGTTCGATGCTGACCGTCGTCACTTCTCGTGCTTCTGTCGCCTCTTCGGTCGTCGCTTCCGTGTTCAACTTGCCGAGGAGCGACTTGAACTGGAGGCTCATGAACAACGGCTTCACTTTCGCCGCATCGTAAGGGTGGAACTGTAAATCGTCGACGTCGACGTCGATTGGGACGTCCGTATAAATCGTCGCGAGCTGTTTCGACATTCGAGCTTCCTTTTCATTCGCCTCGACTTTTTCTTTTTGCTTCCCTTTCAGTTCATGCGTATGTTCGTATAGCCCTTCGACCGAACCGTAGTTTGAAAGCAGTTTAAGCGCCGTTTTCTCACCGACACCCGGTATACCAGGGATGTTGTCGGATTTATCACCCATCAACCCTTTCAGGTCGATCATCTGGTGCGGCGTCAATCCGTCGTAACGTTCTTGGAAAGCAGATGCGTCCATCGCTTCGACATCTGTGATCCCGCGTTTCGTTAAGTAAACTGTGACCCGATCATCGATCAGTTGAAGTAAGTCTTTATCTCCCGTGACGATCGTCACCTGGTCAAACGCTTCTCGCTTCGAGAGCGTCCCGATGATGTCATCGGCCTCGTATTGATCGAGTTCGAGCACTTTGATCCCGAACGCCTCGCACAGTTCACGCACGATCGGGAACTGCTCACGGAGCTCGCCCGGTGTTTTTTGCCGACCGCCTTTATAGTCGGCGAACGTATCGTGTCGGAACGTCTTCTTCGACGCATCGAACGCGACCGCGAAATGGGTCGGTTGCTCGTCTTCCATCAATTTCAATAGCATCATCGTGAACCCATACACGGCATTCGTGTTTCGTCCCGATGCATCCGTCATCGGAGGCAGTGCAAAAAACGCACGGTACGTCAGTGAGTTTCCATCGAGGAGCAGTAATTTATTCATGATCCAACCTCCATTCTCTTCTGTATCCATCATATCATACGGGCACATGCGTTCGAAAAAAAAGACCCTTTTCTAATAACTAGAAAAGGGTCAATCTTTCCCGCCCGCGTGGAGATGAGCACCGGGTGGGACACGAGATGATGAAGAGGTCTCACCACTAGAGTAGCACTTGATTGTAAAGAAGGTATGAACGGGACGTGAACTCATTGTTAAGGGAGCGGGAACTCGATCGTGAACGTCGTCCCTTCCCCTTCGACACTGTCGACTTCAATCGTCGCATGATGCAGATCGACGATATGTTTGACGATGGCTAGACCGAGTCCGGTCCCTCCCGAATTACGACTCCTCGCCTTATCGACTCGATAGAACCGCTCGAAGATGCGACCGACTTCTTTTGGATCGATCCCGATACCGTTATCTTTGACGATCAGTCGCGCCGTTTGCTCTTTCCGTTCGACCGCGATCTCGACAAGACTTTCTTCCGGCGAATAGTTGATGGCGTTCGCCACAAGGTTCATGATCACTTGTTTGATTCGATTCAAATCGGCTTGTAAAATGACTTCCCCGTCGTGCCGGGTCTCAAGATGGATCGATTTCTTCTCGGCTTTTTGACTTAAGACGAGGCAGACTTCCTCGACCAGTTGATTGAGCTGCACCGGAGCGAACTCTAGATGAAAATCTTCTCGCTCGAGCCGTGACAGTTCGAGCAAGTCCTCGACGAGCATTTGCATGCGTGTCGCTTCTTTTTGGATGATATCGAGGAACTGATCTCTTAGTTCCGGAACTTCTTTCGCCCCGTCGAGAAGCGTCTCGCTGAATCCGCGAATCGATGTGAGCGGTGTCTTCAACTCGTGACTCACGTTGGCGACGAAATCTTTACGCATTTTTTCAAGTCGCTTCAACTCGCTAATATCGTTGAACAGTAGCGTCGTGCCGCGAAGCATGCCCGTGTCACTAAAGATCGGCGCGGCCGATACCATGTACGTCCGTTGATTGAACCCGGTCCGGATGGATAACTGACGTCGATGCGGTTCTTCCGTCAAATAGACGTCCTCGATCAACGTCTCGACGTCCGGACTTGGCAAGATGCCATGATAAAACTGACCAATCATCAGCTCATCATACTGAAACATATCCCGGTATGAACGGTTGACGAGCGTGACGATGCCTCGCTCATCGACGAGCAACAACCCCGCCCCCATATATTCGATGAGCGACTCGAGCCGTGCCCGTTGTACCGCCTCACCGAGCGAGATCGTTTCAAGGTTTCTTGCGAGCACGTTGATCGAGCCGGCGAGACTCCCCGTCTCTTCGTCGTTCCGCAACTCATACACCCGGGCCCGGTAGTTCCCGTCGGCTAGCTCCCTTAAGACGATCGTCGCCTCATCGATCGGTCGGATGAACTGATTCGTCAAATTGTGGAGAACGAATAAAATGATGAAGAATGAAAAGAACAACGCGAACGCGATCGTCAGCCAAATCCTCGTGTAGACGTTCTCTAAGTCTGAAATATACCGAATAAAACTAAGGTAGACCGTCTCACCTGAAGACAGCTCAATCGGTTTCGTGAATTGAATCAAGTCGTCCCGCGTCGCATTCCCGAATTCTCCATCCGGTGAGATCGTCTCTGCGTCGATGCGGTATTCAAACGTCCCCACCCGAAACGGCGTCCCGGCAATCACTTCCATGCGTCGATTGAGCAATAGGATGTCAAAGCTGCTCGCATCGTCGATTTGGCCGACGTAGTCTTGAATCTCTGCCAACTCACTTCCATCGAGATATAACGCAGCGAGCTTCGCATCCTCTTTCAACCGGTCGCGCTCCGAGTCCAAATAAAAATCTTTAAACAACTGACCGAGCACGATGCCGAGCGTGAGTAGCACACCGGTCACGAGCAAGATGAGCGTCGTCAAGAAACGCGAACGATACGTCTTCATTCGGCCATCGGTTCTTCCATCTTATATCCGAGACCACGAATTGTTTTAATATACGTCGGCTTCTTCGTCACCGGCTCGATTTTTTCTCGCAAGTGGCTAATGTGAACGTCGACGATTCGCGTGTCTCCGACGAAATCATAGTTCCAAATCGCTGACAACAGTTGGTCGCGTGTCAAGACACGGCCTTTGTTTTTGGCGAGATAGGCGAGCAGTTCGAACTCTTTCGGCGTCAATTCCAACCGCTCACCTTTTTTGAATACTTCATAGTTCGAAGGAACGATTTTGACGTCCCCGATCTCAATCGCATCTTGATCACCTGACGCCACTTCTGCCGGCGTCGAGCGTCGAAGAATCGCCTTCACTCGCGCGACGACCTCGCGCGGGCTGAACGGTTTCGTCAAATAGTCGTCCGCTCCGAGCTCAAGCCCTAACACTTTATCGAACTCGTCATCTTTAGCCGTCAGCATGAGAATCGGTGTATTCACTTTTTGCTGGCGCAGTCGTTTACACACTTCAAGACCATCCATTTCCGGCAACATCAAATCGAGGACGATGAGTACGGCATCTTGTTTTTCGGCAAGTTCGAGCCCGGTCTTACCATCATGGGCGGTCTCCACTTCGAAACCGGCTTGTTCTAAATTAAACTTCAATAACGTCGCAATCGATACTTCATCATCGACGACAATCACTTTATCGGCCACACTTATTCCTCCTCTAATCACTTCTTATCACACTACCCATTTTACAAAGCAATGCGCCATCACACCAACTTCAAAGCAAATCTTTACAAAAACAAAACAAATCCACTGTCTGTTTCAAGTGTAGCACGACGTGTCTCGTCCGTGCCGCAACAAAAAGACCTGCTTGCGGCCTGAAGTGCTCCCTGTCAAGTAGACAGGACAAACAATGAAAACCAGCCTAGGCGGCTTGAGACCTGTATTCGACAGGGCTC